>CAYTLC010000036.1:0-17884 GCA_964438395.1 uncultured Candidatus Scalindua sp. | reverse complement strand
CTGAACGACAGGAAGAGCTTCTCAAAGAGCTAGAAAAACTTGAGCACGATTAATCGTTTCTTTATTTCTTTTTCTTTTGTCTATATTAAAGCTAAACATGTATTACCTATTCCTATATAATGAACTGTCTATTACTTTAACAGCTTTTCCTTCATTTAATTTGTAATTCAGGAATTGATTTAACGTTTTTATATGCTCGTCCGGATTCGTCAATAAATCGTTGTAATCGATATACAATACGTCTATATATTTTCTGACTTCTATCCAATCTATTATCTTCAAAAGATGTTTGTTAAAGAACTCACCCATCTTTGCATCACTAGTACCGTCTCTGCTGCCCCCCATTCTTTCCAGCATTTTACTTTGGGAGGCCAGTATTTCATTCATTTTTCTCTTCATAAATATCACTTTGTAATTTTCATCAGAAGGCAGATCATATAATAATTGAGAAACCATTTTAAAAGCTTTTCCTCTGGATTCCTTCAACCATCCGGTATCTTCCTTTATTTTTTTTACCTTTTCGTATTCGTAGTAACCATGTGGATTATCTTCGTTCGCCTTCCGTATGTTATCAGTAACGACCTTCATACCGCCAGATTCTAATATCTGCATCATCATAGAAGTTCCAGACCTGGGCAGACCAGAGACAATAGTTATAATATTATCCATTCATATTACTTTCTTTTTAATCTATTGTAGCACCCAAAAACTTGTGTAATGATTCTTCTCTTCGCTAACATACAAAATTGTTTTCATGGTTCGTGATGACAAGATAAGTGATTATTGTTAATAATCTTTAAAGCCTGACATTAAAAGGCCTCATTAGTATAAAACCAAACCCGAGAGTAAATATAAAGAAAAGTATGAGCCAGTGGATATTCCATCCAAAAAAATTGATCTTTGCATGTGGATATGTGACCAGAAAGGATTCCAGGGTTGTACCTTCAGGTAAGGACGGTTCTCCCGGATAGAAAAATGAATTTATAATTCCACTTTTTAGTGATTTGGAAGAAAGCCTTGTAACCTTTCCTGATACAAGCACTCTTTTCCCGACATCCATATCACGTGCTTGTAACCCCAATTTAAACTCTCCTTCTCTCTCTGCTCTTATTCTCCAACATGTTTCTGCTCCTTCATCAACCCGCAGCGGGGGTGTTTCAATATTTAATCCTTCTGATGCAGTTAAGACTATTTCACTGTCCTTTGTGGATAATTCGTTTGGATTATGGAGTTTTACCTTTACGATTGCCGATTCTCCCGGATGAAGCGGTCTATATTCATACCTAAGCGCAGTATGAATAATTATGACTACCATTGGGATCATCATAAACATTAATGGCTTCAAAGTGTATCGCAAATAGGTCATATTAAACTTCAATATGTTCTTCTGTGCGGAGAGGATTATTCTTATATTGTCTTTAAATAGTCTTAACTCTAAAATGTGGCCCATGATCCTCGCCTTGACTCTTTTAATTTCCTCTTGATTTGATGTGTATTTAAAAATAGGCAGGGCAATGATTGCAGTCAGGAGCGATATGGCACACAGGCCGTAAATTGAATTAACTGACCTGAAAGGATAGAAAAATATGTCAAAGAATGAATTGAATATTATATTAATGAAATTCATAAATAATTATAATACTACTCATGTTAACAAATAATTTTTTTTATGCTGCGCTACGATATATACCCAAGTCCCTTGAGCCTTTTCTTGACTTCCTCTTCTGATTCAGATTCTTCTGATCTCGATATTTCCTTTTCAATAATGTGACTTACAAATTCTTCAACGGATGTATATCCAGCTTTTGCAGCATGCTCTCTGGCTTTTTTCAGTAATTCTTTGTCAATTTTGATTTTGGAAACTGACATTTATACTGCTCCTTTCTAATTGTTTGATTTTTACAGTTTATTTAAAAAATTGGCTCTCCAACCATATCTGTATTCTTTTTAATGCCGAATTCTGCCAATATTGTAGGTGCTATATCGTATAGAGCTGGGCTTACCGTTTTAATTTTTTTGTTTGAAAGTATGATGCCGGGGACAACTTCAAAATCCCACAGATGAGTACCGCTCCACTTTTTCATATTATCACCTAAAAGTCCTTCAGGCACCCTACCCAGTGCGGATTCCCATGAAGTACGGTATCCCCGATTATATCCAATGAGAAGATCAGGAGCATCTTTAACATATTGACCGGAATATATTTCCTCTCTTCTGTAAACCTTTTTAATAACCCGTTTCCCATTTTCAGGATCTCTCAAATCCTCAAGCTTGCTTATAAGATCTTTTATAAGCTTTTCTTTTTCTGCTCCATCGTACACAATTCCCATGCCCTCTCTTCCAAATAAGTTAAGATAAATGCCATTAAAGCCGAGGGAGTATGCTTTTGTTATTCCAAAATCAACATTCTCGAAAAATTCATTGCTTTCACCCAGGCTATCATCCATAAAGTTGAGGTACCCATTATCTTTCAACCATCTGTTAATATGAAAATACCTGCGGAATGGTCCAAAACCGTGATCAGAAAGGATAATAAGCGTAGTGTCATTATCTATTCTTTTCATCACCTCTCCCAAAAGAGTATCCATTTTTTTGTAAGTATTCTTAATTACGTCAGAGTATTCTTCTGCCTCTTCAGGTTTATAGCCAGGGTGTTCCTTGTCCATATATCTCCAAAACATATGAGAGATAAGATCTGTAGTTGAAAAATACACGAACAGAAGCCCTGATGAGAATCTTTCCATCTCAAGATTGAGCATCTTTTGTCTCTCACTAATTATAAACTCAGATTGCTCAATGTAGGCCTCGTTATTGATGAAATCCTGATTCAGTGCCTTGGTATCTTCCGGCATACCCTGAGTATAGTAATATCCTATCTCATCTGCGATGTCAGCAGAATAACTCTCTGGAGTGCTTATGGGGACATTGGGGTTGGTTGGATCAATATTTATAGGTGACACATAAAGCTCAAAATAAGGATGTACTTTCATTAAGTAAAACCTGCATATCCCCGTTAATTTCTGAAGAGGTGCAAGTTTAAAAGACACCTTTATCCATTTACTCCACTCCCCTTCATTCAAAAGTATTTCTTCATCTTCAACTCGTATCAAAGCAACAGGGTTACTATTATCGACTTTGATGATTAACTCTGTATTTACTTTTTCTCTGCTCACTTTGAATGGGTTTGGAGGCCCTGAAAGTTCTGTTTTTATGGTATTGTTCAACATTTTCACATTGAACAGCCTGCCGCTCTCTATCTCCTGCTCTTCATCCCCTAAATCTTTGGTAGTATAAAAGGAGAATGTTCCATAGGTTCCAAGTATATCTGGTGTTCCCATACCGGAAAGTGTATTAGATTCAGTGCTGACGGGTGGAAAATTTGCAGGGATCTTTAGAACGGTAGACGGAACACCATTATCCTGCAAAATTTCCCAGAACGCTTTTCCTTTTCTTAAAAGCAAGGTCTCCGCATTTGAAAAAGGAATTAGCCAATCACCTATTTTCATGGTCTTTTTCGCTTCTGTTGTCTTTGAAGTAGAGAGATAAGGTATATATGTTTTGGGGTCTCTGGCGATGAAATCAAAGATGCCATGTCCTCCGGGATTCATACCGGTGATAAAGTTTGACCAGGCCACGGGACTTTGAGGCGGCATAGAGGTAACCAGTGGTTTAAAATCCCCTTTTTCCTTGAGGAGTTTAAAGTTTGGAAGCATATCCTCTTTCATATATCTATCAAGCAAAACAGGATCCATACCGTCAAAACCTAATAGCAGAATTTTTTTTGTAGATTCTGCTGAGCTTGTATTACCTGTGCAGAAAACGTTGGTGATAAAAAAGCATAGGATAATAAAAGCCTTTACCCATATCAGATTTTTTTTCATACAAAAACAGAAATTTCTCATCAGCCTAATTTTCCTCTTCCTTATTCTTTGCACTAAATAGAGATTCTCCGGTCATATAAGATGGGATTTCTGCTCCAAATAGCTCAAGAACAGAAGGACCTATGTCTGCAATATGTGGATTGTCCCTGGAGATTTTCTTATTACAGAAGAGTACTCCCGGAACCAATCTTGGGTCCATACAGTGGTCACCACTCCAGCTTTTCTTGTTATCTTCGAATATTTTCTCATCTACCCTGCCAACTGCCGCACCCCATGAAGCCCTGTAACCCTCATTGCAGCCTATGATAATATCCGGCCCGTTCTCCTTATATGGCCCGTTATAATAATCTGTTGTATTGAAGCATTCTCTTATAGCGATAACGCCCTTTTCATCATCCATTAATCCATTCAATTTACTTATCAATTCCCTTTTCAATTCTTCCTTTTCCTCTCCGGCTACGATACCTTTTGATTCCCTTCCTTTTGCGTTAATGTATATACCGCTCATTCCAAATGTATAAGCCCTGGTCTTTTCCCATTCTATACCTTGAAACCATTCATTTCCTGTTTTTTTCTGATCCTTCAGGGCCAGATAGCCATTCTTATATAACCATGTATTTAGATTAATACCTCGTTTAAAAGGTTTAAACCCATGGTCTGACATGATAATCAGGACATCATTCTTGTCTATCCTCTTCATAACCTTGCCTACCATATGGTCCATTTTTTTATAAAGATCTTCTATTGTACCCCTGTACTTTTCCTGGTCAGCAACTATAGCATGGGCAGGATGATCCTTTGTTATGAAACGCATAAACATATGTTGAATTCTATCGGTTGTGTCAAAAACACAAGTGCACAATCCCCTTCTGGTTTTATCAAGGGCATTGAAGAGCATCTCCTCTTTTTCATGATGGAACTTATAAACCTGCCGGAGGAAAACATCTTCATTTATAACCCTCTCATTCAATGCCCACGTGTCTTCGGCCAACCCTAGCGTTGCATAGCTTCCCATTAATTTAGATAGATAAATTGAATAAGAGAAAGGGTAAGAAATAGGAAGAGAAGGTTTTTCAGGATCTATATTTATGGGACTCATATACATTTCAAAGTGGGGGTGAATCTGTTTAATAAAAAAGAGGCAGATTCCCCGTATCTTTACACCGGGACCGGCCTTGAAAGTTAATTTAATCCACTGCGAGTATAAACCCATTTTCAGCACGAATTTTTCTTTAGAAACCTTTACCTTTGCCTCTGTATTTCCGTTAAGTGTAATCTCCATGGGAATCCGCATCTCTCCGTCCTGTTTTAATGATTTGTTTTCAGGGCCGGGAATATAAGTTCTGATCTTGTGACCTTCAATATTGACCGGGATATGAGTACCTCCAGTCTTTTTCTCATTTGAGTTACTATTATTGGAGGTATAATAAGTGAATGTCCCCTGTGTCCCTCTCAGATCAGGTACACACATGCCTGATAGTAAGACGCCATTGAGTTTCTCCGGTGGGAACGTCATAGGCACCCTTATTACGGAACTGAAGATGCCATATTCATCCAGGATATTCCAGAACGGCCTTCCCTTTCTGAGCAATTTGACTATTGGTTTACCAATAGGTATCGAATAATTTCCTATAGAAATAGACCTGGACGATTTTTCAATCTTTGTTGAGGACAGCTCAGGAAGATAGGTTTTAAGGTTTCGGTTCAAGAAGTCAAAGATATTATGTCTGGATGGATCAACGCCTGTGATAAAGGTTGACCAGGCTACTGGCGACAACGCAGGGAGTGTGGTCTGTAGTTTCTGAAATGTTCCGGATTTACTCAATCTGGATAGATTGGGCAGTTTACCTTCTTTCATATATTGAGTTGCTAAACCAGGATCCATTCCGTCTAAACCTACGATAACAACACGTTTGACGTCATGTTTTGTATGTAAGGGTCTCTTCCTCTTGAAAGTCTTAACAAGAAACCGAATAGGCCAAAAGAGGAAGGTCAGTAATGCCAGAAAGAAAGTTATTAGTAATATAAAAAACGAAGAGACAAAGGCAAAGCCTGCGCCAGGTCCAATATATGCATAAGCATTTTCAGTATTGTTAATCAATACTAATACAATAAATATAGAAAACAAAAAAACCTTTTTCGAAATATTAGCAATCATCTCAATTTGCCCTGTATTGATAATTATTTAAATTAAGTATTTGATTAAAAACCCCCTTTTCACTGTAATCAACCATGCTCACAGTACCTGATGGAACCCTTTCTGCACTTCTGTGTTAACGCTCTCCCGTCCTGACTATTATCAGCCGGGCATGCCAAAATTTCTAAAAAGCAATTTTTTATTATTCGGTATAGTTTGTGGTTAATTAACATATCCGAGACTCTTGAGCGCTTCTTTGGTTTGGTCGTCCGGTTCTCCTGACGGCTCAGCCGGTCCCGGTTTTGGAAGCTTAGCCAGATACTGCTTCAGCTGTGTCATCATCTTCTCCGTTAGTTTGGAGTCCTGACCGATTATATTTACATTTTCTTCCGGGTCATCCTTCAGGTTGAACAGCATGTGTTGGCCCTTGCTGTTCCAGATGTATTTGAAGTCACCCTCTAAAATCGTCTGCCAGGTGCCATCCTCAGTGAAAAGCTGTAGAGGGTATGTCTCCGCTATGATTGGATGCTTGATTTGAGACGGCGAGGTGCCTTGAATATTTCCCGGTATGGCTATTCCAACTCTTTCACAAATCATCGGTAGAATGTCGGTTAGTTGCAACCGTAAATCTGTTCGTTTTGGCGACATTTCACCGGCAGGATATTTTATTAATAACGGAACGTGAAGCTCCTCCTGATAGAGATAATGACCGTGGCCGAATTTGCCATGTTCTCCAAATAATTCACCATGGTCTGACGTAACAATAATCAGCGTGTTATCATACAAATTCTCCACCTTGAGTTTTTGTAAGAACTGGCCGATATAATGATCCATATATAAAATCTCGGCGTCATAAAGCGCACTGGCTTCTACCGGCGTCGGTTTTCTTTTGGCAAAGTACATGTCCTTGGGAAGAAATTTTAATGCAAACTCTTCCGGGGGGTTGTATGGTCCATGCGGGTCAAAATAGTTCAGGAAAAGAAAAAATTCTTTCTCACGAGCTCTTTTAAGCCAGTTAAGTGCACTGTCTGTAACCTGATTGGCCAGCCGACCGTTCACGGTACTGATCTGGGAGTCGTTGTAATAGTCGAAACCTTTATTCAGGCCGAAGATCCGTTTCAGCCAGGGACCACCCACTTCTGCAGCAGTTGTGTACCCATTCTCCCTGAGTATCTCTGCTAAAGTAACTTCGTTCTGAGCCAACCCGCGCGCCCTGTATGCGTCCCACGCTTTCGGTCCTTTGATTGCATTGGTCAAAAGCAGCGGACCATCGGGATCATAGCGTGCCCCGTGACTCGAAGTGAATTTTCCAGTGAAGAGGGATGCATGCGAGGGAAGTGTCCAGCTTGATGGTGCAATTGCACGTGTGTAAAGGACTGATTCTTCGGCTAGTTTATCTATGTTCGGACTTGTCCGTCTCCGGTATCCATAGCACCCCAGACGGTCAGCTCGTGTGGTATCCAGAGTTATGAGGATAATGTTTGGTTTTTTTGTGCTATGTTGTTTTCCACAACCGCTAAGCAAAAGGCTCGGTGACAAGCCTGCCGCCAGACCGCCGTATAGTCCATATTTCAACAACTCACGCCGACTCAAGCAGTTTGCCGACTTTTGTTTATGTTTCATACCTGGTATTTTCGTCTTTATTTTACGCTTACAGGAACGGTTACATTAACTCCCTTACTTACATTTATCGATCGCTCATTATATCATTTTTGCAGTTTGTTTTGCCATTATAATTCTGTTGAACAGGATGAAAGTTGGTTTCACATCATTATTTATTGGTTATATTCGACGGGCAGTTCTCTCTGGTTACTGCAGGTAACCGAGACTTTTAAGGCTCTTTATCTCTTCGGGAGACAGGGAATCAAGCTTCCGTCCTGTTTTGCGGGTATTCATAAAATCTTTTAGACTTGAAAGCATTGAATCAACCAGTTGAGTGTGCTTGTGAGCAACATCGACTTTCTCCCCCGGGTCATCGGACAGGTCGTAGAGCTGTGTCTCTTTCGACAAACGGTCATAATGGAGTTTGTACTGCAGATGGCGAACGGCTCGTTTGGCGTCGTTAATTTTGTTGTTGTGGTCGGCCTCGGCGAAAATATAACGTTGAGGTAATTGGGCATTACTCTTTTGCCATAAGGGACACAGGTTTATACCATCAAGCGTGGCGGGAGGACTAATTCCCAACAAAGACAGCATGGTGGGCATGACATCCACAAGTGAAGTGATATGTCTGAGTCGTTTCGAATGTGGAATCCCCGGTCCCCGTATGAGTAGGGGGACGTGGATGACCTCCTGAAATTGGGTCCGTCCGTGTAGAACACCGCCGTGCTCCAGAAACTCTTCGCCGTGGTCCGATGTGACAATTATCAGGGTGTTGTCAAGCATGTCCTTTTTTTCAAGGAGTGCAAATAACCGTGCCATTCCATCGTCCATTTGCCGAATACCTGCGTCGTACAGGTCGATAAGATGTTTGGCGTCATCGTCATCCAAAGGAAACAGGTCTTTGCGAAAGCGCAGCAGTTGAGCGGTGGAACCGTCAGCTATTCCCTGGTAGGGCCGGACGAATTGTTCCTCATACTGTGGCAACGAATGATAATCGCTATGAACATCGTAATAGTGGAGGAATAGGAAAAAAGGTTTACTATTGTGTTTTGATAACCATTCGTGGGCCTTGTCCTCGACCTTGGTTGGTTCAGCCAGTTTGAGGGTTTCCTTCACGTAGGTAAAGTCATCAAATCCCCGGTCTAGGCCGTATCTCTTGCTGAGATTGTGTGAATTGATGATGGCTGCTGTTAAATAGCCGTGCTCCCTGAGAACTTCTGCCCAGGTTACCACGTCTGCGGGCAAGGAGTTGTAATGTGATTTCAAACCGTTTCGATTTGGGTACAATCCGGTCAGCAGGGAGGCGTGGGCCGGCAGTGTCCAGGGAGAGGGTGTAGAAACGTCTTCAAAGAGCATGCCTTCCGATGCGAATTTATCGAGTGTGGGTGTCGTAGGCCTATTATAACCGTAGCATCCCAGATGCGAAGCGCATAAGGTGTCAATCGAAATCAGTATGATATTGGGTGCTTTTCGGGCGGTTTGTTTTTTCCCGCAGCTGCTCAGAAGAAGACTTCCCACCAGACTTGCGTTTAATCCGGTGTAGAGACTCTGCTTAAGAAACTCTCGTCGGCTCTGATATCGCTTCGAATTTTGCTTACCTTTCATCATTATCACTTCCTTTCCTAAAGCCCAAACGATTCTCTATAACAATGGGATTTAAATACTATATATTTTCCCCTTATTTACAATCAAAATTTGATTTTGGTTAGTTTGGACAGCGAAGAATCTTTCTATTAAGGAAAACACATAAATTAAGTGAAACAACCTTCTGGAGTTGCCGATTACTTGTCTCACCAATCATGTTAGCTGTCAATACCTTTAACAAGTTATATAAATCATATTAACTTCATCGCTTGCGGTAACTTCCTCAACTCATTGCATCATCATGACAAACAGCTTAATCATTTATTTTTGTTGTTGTATCATTAATACTCTGCATGATTGTCTTTTATGTCAATGTGGTTAGGATTTATATTGCAAAACAACCCCCCGCTTTTATAATAATTGGCTATTAACAGTACAAATCATTTTACCACATTAGTGAGTGGACAGAGAACTATCATTCTTATCTGGAATACCCCTTCTTCCCTTAGGGAATTTAATTAGACTTGAAATATCACTTTATAAAGAAAGAGATTTTTTCACCCCTGAAGTACTTTAGGAAAGAAACCCATGGGAAAAAATAAGGTAATAGTGGTAATGCCGGCATATAATGCGGAGAGCACCTTAGAAAAGACAGTTAATGATATTCCTGAGGAGGTTGTTGATGAAATAATACTTGTTGACGATGCAAGTAAAGATAATACTGTTAAGATTGCAAGAAATTTGGGTCTAACTGTCATTGTACATGATGAAAATATGGGGTATGGCGCTAATCAGAAGACATGCTATGACACCGCACTTAAGCGTGGTGCTGACATAGTTGTTATGATCCATCCTGACTATCAGTATGACAGCCGTCTTACTCCCATTTTCACAGAAATAATAGAAAAAGGGATATGTGATTTTGTGCTGGGGTCGAGGGTGAGGACTCGTAAAGAAGCTCTCAACTCAGGCATGCCATTTTACAAGTATTTATCAAACAGGTTTCTGACAATTTTAGAGAATATAGTAACAGGCCAGAACCTGTCTGAGTGGCATACCGGCTTAAGGGCTTTTTCAAGAACTGTGTTGGAGACAATTCCCTACCATAAGAATTCAAATGATTTTGTCTTTGATTCACAGTTTCTTATTCAGGCAGCTTATGCCGGATTTATAATTGGGGATTTACCGGTTCCGTGCCGCTATATGGAAGAGGCATCGTCTATCAATTTAAAATGCAGTATTGTTTATGGCCTTAGAACTATTAATACATTATTACAGTATGTATTGCAAAGGTTGCATTTAGCGAAATTTAGAATTTTTGATTTCCATATGGACTGAGTAAAACAGTAAAATGGCAAGAATGAAAAAAAGACGTTTGAAGGCAAATCCAAAACTCATAAATGAAAATCTGTTAATGAAAGATAATAATGCTGCCGATATTCTTAATAAAAAATATTTTTACATAATATGTCTATTCCTCGTCATAGCAACACTTGCTGTTTACTGGCAAGTACTGGACAATGATTTTGTTATCCTAGATGATGATAAGTATGTCACAGAGAACATCCGTGTGCATAAGGGTGTGACGCTTGACGGCTTAACCTGGGCATTCACCTCTTCACACTCCAGCAATTGGCACCCACTTACATGGATCTCCCACATGATCGATTGTCAACTTTATGGTCTGAATCCCAGTGGTCATCACATTACCAGTCTGTTGTTTCATGTGGCTAATACGCTTCTGCTGCTGTTAATTCTTGTACGAATGACCGGTGTGCTGTGGCAAAGCTCTTTTGTTGCAGCGTTGTTTGCCCTCCATCCTCTTCATGTGGAGTCTGTTGCCTGGGTGGCAGAACGGAAGGATGTCCTCAGCACATTTTTCATGATGCTGGCTGTAGGGACTTACATCCTCTATGTTAAGAAGGGCAACATCAGGAGATACTTGCTGGTAGTTCTGTTCTTTATACTCGGTCTCATGTCCAAGCCCATGCTTGTTACTCTGCCTTTTATACTGCTATTGCTGGACTTTTGGCCACTCGGACGTTTTTGCCTTTTACACGATACCCGGAATGTAGTAACCGGTCAACAGACAAATGAGAAAACGGATATATTACGACTGGTATTGGAGAAAGTTCCTTTCTTTGCTCTTGCCGTAGGTTCAAGTATTGTTACTTTTATTGTTCAAGAACGTGGTGGGGCTATGGAAATAGCAAAGACGTATTCCATCCAGACGCGTATCATTAATGCATTTGTTGCTTATATAGAGTATATAGTGAATATGGTCTGGCCTGTGAAGTTGGTAGTTCTGTATCCTCACCCGGGCAATAGCCTACCGCTCTGGAGAGGCGTTGCCGCAGGGCTGGCGCTGGTATTAATAACCATATTTGTCATTCGTAAGGCCCGGAAAATCCCGTATCTTGCAGTTGGGTGGTTATGGTATGTTGTAACTCTTATTCCGGTGATTGGTATAGTGCAGGTGGGTTCGCAGGCGATGTCGGATCGATACACATATATAACTCTAATAGGATTGTTTGTTATTATTGCCTGGGGCACAAAGGATCTACTATCAAAATGGCTTCACAGAAAAATATGTCTTGGTACATTAGCAGTTATCATTCTTCCGGTTTTAATAATATTAACATGGAAACAAGTTCAATATTGGGAGAACAGTAATACGCTTTTTAATCATACACTTAAGCATACTTCTAATAATTTTGTAATACACAATAATCAAGGCATTGTTCTTAGAGAACAAGGTCATACAGAAGAAGCCATCAAACATTACTTACAAGCCCTGCGGTCAAATCCTGATTATGCACTGGCTTATTATAATCTTAGTAATGCCTATGCCGAACAAGGCAAAGATAAAAAGGTGATAGAGGCATGCAAGCAGGCAATAAGGATAAAACCAGATTATGCAGATGCTCATTATAATCTTGGTGTTGCCTATGGTGGATCTCACAAGTATGAAGATGCGATGGAGGCATTTAAGCAAGTGATAAGGATTGACCCTGATTATTTACAGGCCCATTATAATCTTGGTGGTGTCTATGCCAGGTTAGGCAAGTATAGAGATGCGATAGAGGCATTCCAGCAAGTGATAAGGATCGACCCTGATTATGCATTGGTTCGTAATAATCTTGGTATTGCCTATGGAGCATTAGGTAAGTATAAAGAAGCGGCTGAGGAATTCCAGCAGGCAATAAGGATTGACCCTGATGATGCAGATGCTTATTTAAGCCTCGGTATCGCCTATCTTAGTTTAAACGATAGAGGTTCTGCTTTAGAACAGTATAAAATACTAAAAAGCCTTGACTCTGTACTGGCAAATAAACTGTTTAGCATAATTAATCAATAATTCACCAGCAATCTTTTCATCGAACACTATCTCCCACAATGTTTATTACTCAAAATTAATTACTACATCTCCGTATAAGACATTGGCATAAAATGCTGAAGACTTCTCTACGATAGTAAACATGGATAGATTTGTATTCTCATGGTAAATTCTAAAACATAATAACAAATTGTGCCAACTCTTTGTTTTGTATTTTACATATGCAATCAATTCAAAAATTTAACTTCCCCATTACCTTTCCCATGAATGCCCTTATGGATAACTAGATTTTTACCATGAGTCATTCCAGAGTCATAAGTGTCCTGGCAGCTACGGGAATATCGGGATGAGGAACGTGCTATCCTGGGGTTTCTCCGGCGGTAAAACTGCTGGAGTCGGGGATCTCCCATCCAGACAAGTTCTTTGGACTGGTTTTCAGTAAACCGGCTGTCCAACTTATTATAAAAACCGTCCAGAAGGCCGTAAATAAAGGTCCTCCGGTGCTTGTTTCCATTGATTTTTTCTCGTCTCTTATGCTCTGCCCATAAAAGCTCCGAGATATTTTGGAGGTAGTCATATATATACTCCGCCATTTCTACATTTTCAGGTGTACCGTAAATCTCCAGAACCTGGCCACTACGGTTTGCGTGTTGGTCGTATCCGAATGTCCAGATAGCTTCTACGAAAAAAAATTTTGAAATTATGGAGCTGATTATGGTCTTGATAGGATTACGCCTCCCTACTTTACCAATTTGCTTATAGATGTAGTTCCATTCAGTCTGTATATCCAATAATGAGAGATTGTGTTTTAATAAAAATTCATGAGCTTTAGCCATGGCATTCTGTGCTTCGTGTTCGTTGGGGCTTTGTGCCAACGCCAACAGTTTCTGGACCTTGTCAAGTATCTTGTGATTCTCTGAACTCACGGAGGAGGCATTATTACGTTTTTCTACCCAGGAGTGAATATCACCTGTGGCCGTGGGGTCGATACTATTTTCCAGACAAACCCGTTTGAACGCTTCTCCATGAGGGAGGCTGTCTCGGATTCTCAGAATTTCTTCTACATACTGATGGGCCATTTCATGATAAAGGACCTCCTGAACATATTCCCATTTATAGTTATTGATGAGAATAATACTGATTGACAAGCGTCGATAATAACCGCCTTTCCACGTGCCTAAAACATCCTCTGCATATGAGAGTTCAAGGCTTGGGAGGCGCATGGAGTCTTTAAAGTAATGAAAATTGGCAGTTTTCCAGTCTGCTTTCAATTGCTTGACCCAGGCAGTTTTTAATATGTTGTCTATGTCTGTCATGTTGCTCACCCATAGGGTTTTCATACCAGTGTATGACCATGATAGTTGACTGGTTAGCTTGTTAACCAGCGAATTGCTCTCTTTAAAATAAATATCATATGCTCGATATTTCTTACTTCCTTCAAGAGCTTTACAACTATTTTCCATCGAAAATAAAAAGCAATAAAGGCTCTTCTCCTCAACCAATAAAGTTGTCGTTCTGTAAGATTATCGTTAATATAGTTTATCGTATGAAGGGACAGCTTCATCAAGTTCATGTCATAACTGAATTTACCGGATTTCACAAGGTCATCGTATTCTTTGGTTCCGGGGTATGGTTGAAAGTATGAAACTCCTATTCGGTCGAGTTCAAGAGTTTTTGAATATTTTATCGTTTGTAAAATGTCCTCTTTTGTCTCACCAGGGAAACCTATTATAAAGAAACCGCCTATATCAATCCCCGCTTTTTTTACTTTAGAAATGCTTTCCCTCATCTTTTCTGTGGTTATGCCTTTTCTTATACGTTTCAAGATGCGGTCGCTACCGCTTTCAACACCGACATTTACTGCATAGCAACCGGCACGGCGCATTAAGCGTAAATCATCCAAATCAAGTATATCAAGCCTTAGACCGTTAGGAAAACACCATGTTAGGTTAAGATCTTCTTTCAGGAGGGTTTCACAAAACCCTACAAGAAGCTTTTTTTTAGCAGAAAAATTATCGTCTTCAAAATGGATCTCTTTTACTCCATAATTATTCCTGAGTAATTTTATCTCTTCCATGATATTTTCCAGGCTTCTGTGCCGTATTGACTTGCCTGACACTTTTGAGGCGGCACAGAAGGTACAGGGAAATGGACACCCTCGTGTAGCGTACATAGCGGCATATGGGAATTGCCTGAAAAATGCACCGTGTGGTGATTTTGGGTAAGAAGTGGGAGGCATTAGATCCCATTTGGGGAAAGGAATAGAATCCAGGTCTGCAATTAACTCCTCAGGGTTTTTAACTATTTTTCCGTTTGACCTGAAAACAAGTCCGGGAATATCTTTTAGAATATCATGAGAAAAATTTCTACATTCGGTATTCACAACAAATTGGGCAAGACTGTTTTCTCCGTCACCGGTAAAACAATAATCCACGCCAGGTTCCACAAACTCCAAAGTTGCTTTCGGCATCAAGCTGGACTGGACACCGCCAAGCACGATAATAGATTCAGGGAAGTGTTTCTTTAGTTTGCCCGAGAGATTTTTGATAGGTACGATATCCTTGGAATATCCGCTGAGGCATATTAAGTCGAACTTTTTGCCTGTAATTTCTTTTAAAAGGCACTCTTCGTCCATATTATCCCTGAGCATATCAATTAAAGATACGTTACATGAACGTGGTAAGTTCGCAGCGAGGTACCCAAAATGAAGAGGAGGGATTATTTCGTCGGCTACACTATTTATCCTTATAAATACAACGTTAAGGCTTTTTTTCATAAAATATGTTGAGTCTCTTTTTAAGAAAGATGGTATAGGTTGACTTATTTTGACCTATAATACCATCTTAAGCAAGAGAGAGGTATATGATTCTGATTTACTTTTTGGTAAGTCCTAATTCTGGGAATTTTATACCAAGTTCCTTCATCTTTTTCAGTACGTTTTGTTCTGTATTCAGATTCCAGTCATACTTTATTTTCTTCTCAATTTGGTGGGCATTTTGAAACCGTTCCGGTGCAAACCTATTGACAAAGTCTGTAACCCCTTCATATCCGCCGGATTCAAAATCCTTACTGAACCATTTGAAGAGTGGTGTTGAGTTCGGCTTATTATTAACTATTCTCAGATGCAGGGGATTTTTCAATGCATTTGTCACTACCTTGTCTAATTGCACGTCTATTTGATTACCATCAAAAATTTCTGTTTTCAGGCTGGGACATCCCACTGAAGCACAGTTAATGGCAAAATGTATACGTGGGTCGGCAAGTGGACGGATAGCATTATGTTCGATATTATCAAGGCTGTAAAGTGTGCCCTCAACCTCATGATGTTTGTTTTTCCAGCCAATCTTTTTCATACCCGTTATCGGATAATTATTAACAACATCTACTATTGTGAAAAAATTGTATGCATTGATCCAGAATGCAAGTTTTTGTTTTTCCTCTTCCGGCACTTTAACTGTTTTTAATTTCTCCAGTTGGAGTGTAATCTTTTTCTGAAGTTCAGGATCGGTCTTGATTATTTCATAGTCTACAGACGTATGACTAAACTCTCCATCAATCGAGGTGAACTCATGTACAGTAACAACGCTATTTAGTATATCCTGATAGCTGTCCCAGAATGTGTTGCCTGTTTCAGCAAATGTTGCTTGCTGAGTAACAAAGAATATAACATAAAGTACCGCAATAATTTTTTTCATGATTGGAAAATCCTTCTACTTTATCCCCGCGCGCCAACTATCTTTTCCATAATAAGGAACCTGCTCTCTATTAACATTGTGAATGTCTGCATTTTTCAATTTTGCAAATGAAAGGACGTCCATAGGACACTCTGTTACACAGGCCGAACATCGTACACACTGTACATCGTTCATTGGGATGCCCTTGTTTGCAAAGCTCATAACATCTATACCCATATGGCATACCCTCGTACAGATTTCGCATGAGATGCAATCTTTTTTTTCTGAAAGAATTCGGTATCTGGAAAATCTTGTGTATATGTGCATGAGCGCAGCAAGCGGGCATCCATATCTGCACCAAATTCTTCCGCCTAGAAAAAAGTAGACGCCAAGACCTAATATGCCTGCAAATATTACGTCTATTAAAAATTTGTATACCCCTGTCATCGTATAGCTTAAAAGTGGAAACGAACTCCACATACCTGATTTATTCAGATAGATAATTGGGGTAAAAATGATGGCAGCAAAAAGAACGGTCTGGCCGACGTTTTCAAGCCTCTTTGCACCTGGGCCGTGCGGTGTTTTACGCCTGTATTCGTCTCCCAGTGTCTCTGCCATACCTCCACAGCTGCAGATCCAGCCACAGTATACACCTTTCCCGTAATGTCTGATTAAAAAGAATAGAATCAGACCCGCCTGTACAAAAGGAAACCACGTCCAGAAAGTGCTGCTTCCAAATTCCCACATATTCAGCGGCCAGAATAAGATAAAAGCAAAACTACTCCACTTGCCGCTTGGGAACAGTTCTGACACTATCCAGTGTTGTGCGCCCAGGTTATCAAGGATTAGTGGTTTGTAGAGGTGAAATGGAAGCAGGAAAAGAAAAAGTATTTGTATCGATACAAGGGCCGTCATTTGCCAGAAAACATAGCGTGTTTTTCTGACATAGGTCCGGCGTATACCAAAGATGAGCATTGTTACGCAATAGAAGAGTGAATACCAATATGTAGGTGATTCGATCCACTCTGCTGCCCCCGAAGTGTTATTCAGCAATTTAGAAAAATATAATATTGTAAAAAATGCACTTACTCCCATGAAATATGTATACTTAAATGCTCGCCATGGGGTTCGAAAATAAACGTTTCCGTGTCTTGCCAGAAACCCCAGAGAACAGATTCCGGAAATTAAGAAAATTATTGAACCTGCCCACCCCAGGATGAAGTTTAATGATGGATACCATTTGTAACCCGAAAGACTCCAGTTAAGCGTAGCTTGAAATGGTGCGCTCAAATACGCAACTATCTTTGCCCATGTAGTTTCAGCCCCTGTAAACAGGTCAAAAGCGATTCCTACCTTGCCAAAATAGAGCATAGAGAAAAAACTTATAGATGCGACCATAAACCACCACCATGATAATCCTTTCTCTCCCTCCATCCGTATTCCGCTTCGTTTGAAAAATTTTGTGGGTAATTCACGGCCAATGAGAGTAAAGACAGCATCATTTGGTATGGTTTTACTGTCTTCTTTTGTTCTTAGGACAACCTCTTTTTCCCGTATTTCTGCAACAGTTGATTCAAAGAATGGTGTAATTTTACTTTGCTCTACCAGGTCATGGAATTTGTTTATGTTTTCTTCTTTTGGCCTGGAAAATTCCTCTTTACGGTAAGAG
>CAYTLC010000035.1:2563-18196 GCA_964438395.1 uncultured Candidatus Scalindua sp. | reverse complement strand
ACTCTTAATCAGTGGGTCGAAGGTTCGATTCCTTCAGGGCGCACTTTACTCCCCAAGGACTTATGACAATTGATAGAGGTGTTTGAGTCACTACTGTGAACCAAACTGTGAACTGAATTTCCGGTTTGATAGTTAGACAGGACTTTATCAAGAACGTGTACCGCCTTTCTCTTATGTCCATGTGACAGATGTGAGTACCTCATGGTCATCGTCAAAGACTTGTGACCAAGCAACTCCTTCACGCTAACCAGATCAACACCTGACATCACAAGATGAGATGCGAAACAATGCCTCAAATCGTGAAAACGAAAGTCACTGATTCCTGCCTTTCTTAATGCAGTATGAAAGCTCTTCTTGACATCTTTATATGGATTACCATCCCTATCTGTAAACACATTGATACTCTCAATGCTATGAGGCATCTCTTCAAACATCTCACTAAGTGTATTATCAATCGGGATTTCTCTACGTTCACCGTTCTTACTGGTATCAAGCAAGATAAAACCATGAGTCAAGTCAATCTGTTCCCACTTTAAGCTAAGGATTTCAGACCTCCTCATCCCAGTATGCAAAGCAACAGTTACTATCGGTTTTAGATGTGGTGCACAGCAATCAATAAGAGTCTGACACTCTTCGACAGACAGAAATCTTAGCCTTCTGTTGTTTTCTGGAAGCAGCTTTACATTCCGTACTTGTTTCAATACACTATCACCCACCATTTTCCACTGAACACCTTTGTTAACCATGTGTTTAAGTGTAGCTAATAGGCGATTTACGGTACTTGGCTTGTTATATTCCAGCCGCTTACTCTGCCACTGCTCAATAGACCTAGTATTCAAGTCCTTCATATCAAGATTACCAAAAACCTCATTCAATTGCTTCATCCATAGCTTTTTGTCCTTATATGACCGCTGTCTCTCAGCCCATTTTAGATACTCCTTTGCCAACTCAGCAAACTTGTAACCAAGTTTATTGGTATCAGGCAGCGTGTCTTCCTCAACCTCTTTTCTGCGGCAAGCCAGGACATACTCAGCCTCTTTCTGGGATGTCTTACCTGTACTCTTACGCTGAATTTCGCCATTATTGTCTCGATAGCTCATCCAATAAAATTTGCTATTGCCACGTTTGTACAGACCTTTAGTCTTCCTCATTTTATTCGGTTTTATATCCCATTATTCTGCTGATATTTTTGGAAATGTAAAGGGGACGTTAATGATATTCAACGCTTATAAACTGAACCTCAATTTCACAACAACCTTTCAGCTAATTACTGTTCTAACGGGACTACTCATAACCCTATATCTCATTAACAGAATTATTCTGGATATAATCCCCAAGAGCAGGCAGTTCCGGATATTTGCTATCCAGGGAATAGTACCATTAGTATTATCCATCATCTATATCACGCTGTTTTTATATAACAAATACGACAACAATCAGTTTTAGTTGATTTTTGTGGTATTTTTATTGCAGTTAATGTAATATTACCCCTTATATTTTGTGGGGAAATAGACAAATTTCTTTGAAATCTATCTTCATTTTAAAAGAAAGGAACCGGAATGAACGTTATTAGTAATACAATCAAAGGGTTGCACCCCGCCTATTTTGCTTTGGTAATGTCTACAGGAATAATTTCCGTTGCATCCAAGCTTTTAGGTTTTACAGGCATAGCGTACGCGCTTTTTTATATAAATATTATCTCATACGCAATACTTTTACCCATATTAGTGTTGCGTGTGATTACTTACTGGGATTGTCTATTCAAAGATCTTTCCAATCCGAAATTGAGCTTTGTCTTTTTTACTATTGTTGCAGCCACTAATGTACTGGGAGCCCAATTTGTTTCTGTCGTAAATCAACCTGGAATTGCAAAAATCTTCTGGTTCTTTGGTATCTTTCTCTGGGTTGCTATTACATTCTCAACGTTCATCATATTATTTGTTTCAAATACAGAGGAGATAAATAAGGTAATGCATGGAGGTTGGTTGATAGCCGCTGTTGGAACACAATCCGTGGCTGTTCTGGGTGGAATACTTACACCACAATTTGGTTGTGACAGTTTTGTATTATTTACATCATTTGCATTCTGGATGGTTGGAGCATTTCTTTATGTGATAATAATGACACTACTTTTCTACAGGCTCGTGTTTTTCAAGCTAACACCTGAGGGATTGATTCCACCATATTGGATTAACATGGGGGCCATCGCTATTACCACGCTGGCCGGTTCGGTCCTCTGTTTAAGCATCCCAAAGGTCGGTGGAGCTTTTACCGATCTTGTTGGGTTCACAAAAGGGTTCACGCTGTTTTTCTGGTCATTTGGTACATGGTGGATACCTCTGTTAATCATTCTGGGAATCTGGAAGTACATCTCACAAAAAACACAGTTTAAATATAGCCCTCTTTACTGGGGCATGGTCTTTCCATTAGGCATGTATACCGCCTGTACATTTAAACTTTCACAGGCATTGGAACTTCCATTCATCGTTAATATACCAAGATATTTTATCTACCTTGCTTTTGCCGGATGGACATTCATATTTGTAACCATGATCATTTCCATGATTAAAACTGCTTCCGCAAAAGAAGAAGCTGCAAAATAAATTCATTGATATTTTCACCATTGTGTCACAGCACATGCAATTAATGCATGTGCTGTGACACGGGTTGTCTTTAATACGCAACCGCCTTTAATTCAAAAGGAAAGCTGTTTTCAGCTCCTCTATTTCATTCCTAATAATGTTGGCATTTGGTGCACCTGGAGCAATCTTCAAACACATTTCTAAATCCTCTATTGCCCTTTTATACTGCCCTTTTATTTTAAACGACTCACCCCTGTATCTGAACGCAATCGGATTACCGGGATACAGTTCAAGCGATTTATCAAAGTCGGTTATAGATTCGTCAATCAGGCCTTTCTGAAGCAAGAGAACCCCCCTGTCTATATACAATCCGGCCATAGAAGGTCTAACGTTTATTGCACTGCTGAAATCCTGTATAGCCTTCTCGATTTCACCGATTTTCGTGTACATCTTTCCCCTCAGGTAGTAAGTAAAAATTTTATCAGGAGTCAGGCTGATACATTTCCCAAAATCTTCAATTGCCTCTTTCGGTTGATTATTATCAGCAAAGAATATTGCCCTGGAAAAATACGCATCGCTGAGGTACGGATCTAATTCTATCGCTTTATCAAGATCTTTTATTGCATCATCAAATCTACCGGTTTCCGCAAAGGCAACACCCCTGTTACAATATGCCTGCGCGTAGTCTGGGTCAATCTCAATTATTTTTTCATAATCTAATACTGCCTCATCTATTTTGCCAATCTTCTTGAAAGCTATCGCCCTGTTTAAGTAGAACAATGTAAACCCGGGACTGATAGCAATCGCCTCATTAAAATCTTCTATCGCCTTACCATACCTACCTACAATCCCAAAAAGCGAGCCTCTGTTATAATATGCTGACGCGTATTTACGGTTAAGAGATATTGCCACGTCATAATTCTTTATTGCATCAGAAAACATTCCCATTTTTTCATGAATCACACCTCTATTACAGTAAGCACCCGGATTCATAGAATTTAACAGTATTGATTTATCACAATCGTCCTGCGCACCCTTATGATCCCCACTCTCTCTTCTTATCTTAGAACGATTTAATAATATATTTGAAATCACTTCCTTTGTACTTAAATTCCGCAAATAACATCCACGCTCTACACTCTTTTCATCAAATCGCTCTAAACTATTTGATACATAAAATGAATCTGACAGGCTCATCCCTTTGTAGCCAGTCTCAATATTTATTTTCTGATCGCCATCATCATATCTGACAAAAATATGATCAGGAACATTAACTCCATATAAAGGCAGGTTCAACCTGTCCGCAATGGACAAATATAATATAGAGAGTCCTACACAATTCCCCTTCCTCCTATCTATTACTTTGTTTAAATATAAATCCTCCAGATTCCCGGTCTGCACATAAACAAACTCCAGTTCATCAAACAGAAATTCATTTATAATGTCTATTATCACCTTCGGTTGATCACCTTCAGCAATTCGCGCCTTTATCATTCTTGCATACCAATCAACACACTCTACATAATCTTCTATCTTAATTTCTGAATACTCTTCTTTTGCTATCAGTAAGGATCTCTCAGCAATATTCAGAGACTCTTCGCTAATTTGAATCAAATCCTGGAACAGTCCATTGTCTGAGGATTGTACCTGAGTGTATTGGATTGTTTGCAAATCCTCAGACATGTTATCTGCAAATATGTTTTTTGAGTTAATGGCTATAAACAGAACACATACCAATAAACTTATAAAGCAGATGCTTTTTATTTCTTTATTACTCATCTTCCAGATGGTTTTCACGGTAAATAAATCTCTCTTTGTACTTCACAATTAAAAAATGAATCAAATACATAAAAGTCCTTGACTCGTAAGTATATTTTCAATAGCATTAATCCTACATTTACGGCACTCTATTTATCACAAAAACAGAAAAAAATGCTGAAAAAAACACTCTTAATATCTGGAATTTTATCTTCAATTCTCCTTATATCAACAATTATTTTTGCAAAAGAAAAGTCTTCAGCTCTATTTGATGATTTTGAATTTCCAATGGGAACTGTAGCAAAAAAGTTTATAACCGAATCATTTGAGGATTTGTTTAATACTTTTGGCAACTACAGCAAACTTACAGAGTCACAGAAAAAGGATTCATGGAATAAATACAAAGGAAAATATGTAAGGTGGACAGGAGTTATTAACAGTAAAGGTTTATCCAGCGACGATTGGAACAGGGTTGGCATCAGGCATAATGTCGGCTCAAACGTTGAGTTGGTATTTGGTGATGACAATAAAAGCATTGTCAATATGACAAACAAAGGAGACCGTATCACCTACACCGGAAAGTTATCAGTTCTGTTTAACAGGAACCTCCTGTTTAAACTGGAGGATGCAAACATAGAAATAATTAATGATATAACTACAGATGAATTAGTAAGTAAAATGAAGGAAGGGGTCTCAATATCCTCCTCGCCATCTTACACATCAGAAACATCTGATGCTGATTTGGATCTAAAGGAGTACCCAGAAGGAAAAAATATTTTAGCTTTCGAAGACCTGAACAAAACTTTTGGAAAAAATAGCAGTATATCGCAATCGGAGAAAGAAGAGTTATGGGATTATTACAGTGGCAAGATCATAGAATGGCAAGGGATTGTCAGCTACAAGGGTTTAGGCAGGAATGACTGGAGCAGAATCGGCATCAGGCATAATGTAGGTACTAACATCGAGTTGAGCTTTGACGAAGATAATAAAAGCTTAATTAAGATGATAAAGAAGGAAGACAAAATTACTTACACGGGTAAACTGGCGAAACTGTTTGGAAGAAACCTCCTGTGCAGTATTGAAGACGTTGATATAAAAAAAATTGGCGATAAGGACGTAACGGAAATAGAAAAAGCGGCATCGGCATTTTCATCGTCCGAACCAGACACGGATGATATAACTGAGACTGAGATTATAAAAGCACCTGAGATTGCAATGCCAGAAGCAATGACACCAAACGTCGTAAAAAGAGAAGATGTAGAGGTAAAGGAAACTATAGACGGATTGATAGAAATCTCTTTTGAGGAGCTCGATGCACTATTTGGCAAAAAGAACAGGATGACGGAATCGCAAAAGGATAAACTTTGGAGAGAGTATCAGAATAAATATATCAGATGGAATGGAGAAGTAATGTCCAGAGGAAAAGGGAGAGTGAGTGGCCTGAGGATGGGGATAAAGAACTCAGAAGGCACCGATGTCGAGCTGGTTTTTGCTGACGATAAGGAAGACCTGGTATTAGGAACAGGCAACGGCGACAAAGTAACGTATACAGGTAAGCTCATCACCAGACGCGGGTATATTCTGCCGTATAAATTAGAAGATGGCAATATAGAGGATGTTATAAAAAAACCTGAAACAACTGAGTAAGCTTTTAGTATGTCTAAGATGGATACCCACCTGAACTAACTGGCACAAATTGATTAATCTTAATCTATTTTAAAAAGTGAGGTGTAAAATGTTAAAAAAAGTGTTTTCCTCATTTCTAATCCTGTTTGCACTGACTTGCTTCAATAATGTTATTTCAACCGCTCAGGAAGCTTCCAAACATGACGAATTAATTGTAACGGGAAACAGACTGATTGCGAAAAAGAAGTACAATGAAGCACATGATGCGTACGATGAAGCAACAAAACTAAAATCAGATTCTTTTATAGGATGGTACAACAAAGGCATAGCCCTCGACTTACTCGGCAGATATGAAGATGCCGTGGTTGCACTTGAACATGCAGTCAATATAGAACCAAATAATCATGAAGCCTGGTTTGTAAAGGGTAACGCATTAGATCATAATACGAAATTCAATAATTCTATCTCTGCATTTGACAGAGCATTGAAGCTCAAACCAGATTATGTCGAAGCGCTCTATAAAAAAGGAAATGTACTTGACCATATTGGAAGATATGAAGAAGCAATAGAAACATATAGTAGAATAATTGATTTAAAACCAGGCTCATATGAGGCATGGAACAATAAGGGACTTACACTCGCACGAATACCGGAAAGAAGAGAAGAAGCAATAGAAGCATACAACAGTGCTATTGGTATAAAACCGAATTTTTATGAGGCATGGGTAAACAGAGGAAATGCTTACGTACGCATAAGAAAATATGAGGAGGCTGTTGAATCATATAAGAAAGCAATTGACATAAAACCAGAAGAGCATGCTGCCTGGGCTGATATAGGCTTTACACTTGCCGACCTTGGAGAGAATGAGAAGGCAGTAGGAGCATTTAGAAAAGCAGTAGAACTTAAACCGAATTCTTACGCTTCATGGAATGGTATAGGTCTGGCGTTGGACAAGCTGGGAAGATACGAGGAATCAGTAACCGCCTATAGAAAAGCATCAGAGATAGATCCTGGTTCATACGGCGCATGGACAAACCTGGGTCTTTCCTACTCCCGTGGAAACAGACACAGTGAAGCCATAGATGCTTATAATCATGCCATCAAGCTTCAACCGGATTCATACGAAACAATAACAAACAAAGCCCTTGAGTTGACAAAGATTGAGAAGAATACAGACGCATTCACCACCATTGAAAAAGCGATTAGCCTGAAACCAGATTATCCTCAAGCCTGGAATACCAAAGGTGATATTCTAGTCAATTTAGGAAAGTTAAATGGGGCTATAAAAGCCTATAACATGACAATTGAAATAATTCCTGATAGTGAGGCCCATGAGATTCCCCGTCTTGGAAAAATCAAATATCAGGCACTTAACAAGAAAGGCCTCGCTTTTGTTCGTAATCAACAATTTAAAGAAGCTGCAGCAGAGTTTGAAAAGGCCCTTGGCATAGATCCAAACTCCTATGCAACCTGGATGAACAAAGGACTCTCCGAAGTGAGAACTGGTGAATTGGAAAAAGCTCTGAATGCATTTGACAAAGTCACAATGTTAAAGCCCGATTCCTATGAAGCGTTCAATTACAAAGGCTTTGCACTCGAAGACCTCGGGAGGCTACAAGAAGCCGTCTCCTCATTTGATAGGGCAGTCAAGGTTAATCCAAATTTTATTGCCGCTCTTAACAATAAAGGTATGGTCCTTGATAAACTTGGAAAGCATGAAGAGGCGATTGAGACTTATAACAAATCCGTACAGGTAAACCCCGCGTTCGATGCCGCATGGTTCAACATGGCCTGTACATACTCCCTGCTTGGCAAAAAGGATAATATGCTGAACTCATTAAAAAAAGCGATAGGTTTAAACCCCAGGTATAAAATGTCATTACAACAAATCCCTGAATTTCAGAACTACAGAAATGATCCGGAATTTCTAAAACTGTCGGGAAGATAATCGAGACTAAAACAGGACATAACGAATGAACATACAAATAGCAGTATTATGCGATTCAGCGGTAGAGTATCAAAGCAGGCTTTGTATCCTCGGCACATTTGACACAATCAGGACACATAAACTCCCTGCCACCAAACCACAATGTTCAATTGCGTTACAAATATTATGGAACAAAACCGAAGAGGGCCCTCACACTTTAAAAACCAGGTTTATGGACGATGATGGCAATCCAACGCTAAAAGCTGTTAACTCTTCTGTCAAGGTATCAGTTCCTCCAACATCTTCCTTCCTTACTACGAACCACATCCTTAATATTCAACAATTGAAATTTGTGAAAACCGGTAATTACCTGATTGTAATTGATATTGATGGAAACATGAAAGCAGAAATTCAACTTCAAGTACTACAAATAGAAGGGGAAAACTGATTCGGCATTTGAACTGACGAACCATAGCCTATGGAGATATATCATCCGGCCCGCTAAAGTTTAAATACTCATGACTAGTCAATATATTGGGATGAATATACCAGTCTCCGGTAAAAGCCTTTGTTGCAATTCTATGTGCACTTTCCGCTTCTTTTGCCATGGACACAGTATAAACTAAACTACTCGTAACTCCACCCAGAACAGCATAAGCCAACTTAAATGGTATGTATACAGCAGATGAAATGACACTGCCTGTGATTAAACCAGCCTTACCTACAGGCTTATGTTCAGCATATGGCTTGGCATCCACATCATTAGGAAAACTATATTGCACAGAAAAGCTGGTACATAAAGTAAGCATCAATATTACAAAAAATTTTCTCATTTTCCCTCCTACTTTGAAATTGGTGCTACCACAATTAAAGGTAAAGATCGAAAAAAATCTAGATACATATATTTGTAATTGAAAATTACCTGTTAAAGGCAATGGAATAGTAGGACAATAATCGGCAAAATTCAAGGTTTTTTTACTACAAATAAACCGTGCCATGCAGTACCTGGAGACTGGTTAGGGTTTTTATTTACAAGCAGCTCAAAACAACAATGATATCACTGAGCATTACATTAAATGCTCTTGACAATTTTAAAGGCAATAAATATCATTGTTATTAAGAAATAGGCAGCGATTGGAACCCGTATTTTTGTAATACAGCAAATTAATTAGATAGACACACACTCTAGTAATTTACTAAAAGGAGAGCAAATGAATATAAGCAAATTTACTACGATCATCTGTTTGTTGGTATTTGTCGTTATCAATGTTATAGTACTATCACCTGCCATTGCTAGTGATTCTCAACCTAAGATCGGTTATGGCAGGGGAGGAAGGATGTCCGGCGGTTCTAAATCACCACGTGCAGATGAACCTATTCAGCCAATCCCAATTAGCTTTGACTATAATGGAGCAAAGGTTGAATTAGGGAAAAAATTGTTCTTTGAACCCCGTTTGTCCAAATCAGGTTGGATCACCTGTAACTCCTGTCACAATCTCTCAACTGGTGGTGCAGACAACTTACCCAGCTCTATCGGGCACAAATGGTTTCTGGGTCCGATAAACTCACCTACCGTCCTTAATTCAAAATTCAATCTGGCGCAATTCTGGGATGGGAGAGCAAAGGACTTAAAAGAACAGGCTGGAGGTCCAATAGCTAATCCCCTTGAAATGGGTTCAAACCACGAGTTGGCAGTGAGTATTTTACAATCAATACCTGAGTACGTACAATGGTTTGGTGAAATATATGGATTAGAAGAGATGTATGGAGATGAGAAAATCAATATAGATCAAGTCACCGATGCGATTGCTGCATTTGAGGAAACGTTAACCACGCCAAATTCAAAATTTGATATGTGGCTGAAAGACTATGATGATTCAATTTCAGATTTGGAAAAGGAAGGATATGATTTATTTAAGGAGAAAGGTTGTATTGCCTGCCATAACGGTGTGGGAGTTGGAGGAAACTCTTATCAGAAATTTGGAACTGCAAAGCCGTATGACAAAGATACCCATACGCTTGGCAGATACAACGTAACAAAAAGCGAGAAAGACAAATATGTTTTCAAAGTTCCACTGTTGAGAAATATTGAACTTACAGCCCCCTACTTCCACGATGCAAGCACATGGGATTTGAACGAAGCAGTTAATATCATGGCGGAATATCAGTTGGGGATAAAACTTACTGACGGTGAAACAAGCAAAATTGTGGCTTTTCTACGAACTCTAACCGGAGATCAACCTTCAGTTATTTTTCCAATACTGCCACCTTCAGCTCCTACTACGCCGAAACCTAATCGGAATTAATTTTATAGAAAATTACTAGTGGATTCGCTTCATGCCGTCGGGCAGGAAGTGAATCCACTAGTAACAGATTAATTATATTTACATATCAATTCGCAAAGCGACGTTCAGGTTCACGAAAGCTGTGTAACTTTGAAGTGCCCCCCACCCAATTGATACAATTTCGATAGATTTTTCTCATTAATCATAATATGGAAATTAACACCAGAATTTACAAAGGTACGTTTCAGAACCTGGCTATGTTCATAAATATATGCCAGCAATTTCCCATCACTGGCATCACACTCTAATTTAATCTCCTTGATGCCTCTATTTGCTAAGCCAACCATCTCCTGTTTCAGTTTTTCCAGGCCATCCCCGGTTAGCGCAGAAATAGTTACTACATTGTCATATTTGCTTTGAAAAAGAGTAATGATTGACGGGTCTTTCAATACGTCTACTTTATTGAGGACCATTATTGTGGGCTTTTTGCTACACTCAAGTTCCTTGAGAACTTTATTAGCGGCTGCAACCTGTTCAATTACGTCAGGAGAGCTGACATCAACAACATGTAACAGAAAATCAGCCCATATCACTTCTTCAAGGGTTGCTTCAAATGATGAGATTAAATGGTGGGGAAGTTTTCTAATAAATCCTACGGTGTCGCTTAAGATAACCTTTTTGCCATTACCCAGGTCACATATACTGGTTTTTGTGTCAAGGGTGGCAAAAAGTTTATCTTCAACAAGTACTTCGGCCTCCGTCAATCTATTCATTAAGGTTGACTTGCCGGAATTCGTATATCCTACCAGGGAGACGGTTGTGTGCTCTTTTCTTGACTTTGCCTGTCTCTTCCTGCGGTCGGTTACCTGCGCGAGCCTTTTCTTCAAAGCAAGTACTCTTTTTGATATCAACCGCTTGTCCACTTCTAACTGCTTTTCCCCGGGGCCCCTGGTCCCTATGCCCCCTTCTATCCTGGAAAGATGAGACCACATCCTCTTCAAGCGGGGTCTTGTATATTCGAGTTGTGCCAGTTCAACCTGCAATTTTGCCTGAGCAGTTTTCGCCCTCGCGGCAAAGATATCCAGGATCAGTTCGCTCCTGTCAATCACCTTCGTATCAATGATCTTCTCCAAATTACTAACTTGTGCGGGAGCAAGATCATCATCGCAGATCACAACGTCTATCTCTTTGTCTTTGCACAGTTCAGCTAATTGAGAAACTTTTCCCTTACCTATGTAATGAGAAGGATCCACCTTCCTCCTTCTCTGCACAACGCTATCCAATACTTTAGCTCCCGCCGTTTCAGCTAAACTCTTAAGTTCTTCAAGGGGAGCCTCGTCATTTTTGTCTTTATGCAATAACGTGTAAAGCAGTATTGCACGTTCCGCCCTTACTGATAAATCCGTTCTCTTTAGCTCTACCATTTACTGATTACAATTAACGCTTTGTCTTGCAGGCTGCCCTTTTCTTTGTAGTTTTCTTAACTGCCTTTTTCTTAGCTGCTGGTTTCTTTTTAGCCACTACTTTTTTCTTTGCTGCTGGTTTCTTCTTAGCTGCTACCTTTTTCTTCGCTGGTTTACTGGCTGCTTTATATAAAGACTGCATATATGTTTTTGTTTTTTTCAGACCATGTTTTTTTGCCTGGAAACGAACGGCTTCTAATGTTCTCTTAAGTTTTTTTGCAAGTTTCTGTGTGTCGCTTTTCGGATACTCTTTTTTTAACGTACTCAACTCTGCCTTTGTCCACAATTTAACAACTGTTTTTTTCGCCTTCTTCTTAGCTGGTTTTTTAGCAGCCATAGAGATCTCCTCCATACTAAAATTAAAAAACTAGAACAATAATTAAGTCGTAATCGCCAGTACTCTTTATGCTCTCTCCCACACTATAAGTGGCTTGTATCATGCGACTTAATTATTGTCAAGAAAAAAATACGTGTTTACACACTATAATTTTTGATTCCCGCACACTCTTTCCCATGTGTATATTTTTCTTGATTTAAATTGTTTACATTATAAGATTGAAAAGATTATAAGTTTGTCACTTTCAGCAGAAAAAATTTAACCATGAATACACTCATAGCACTACCAGCCTACAACGAAAAAAAAGATATCGGTTTTATTATTTCGCAAATAAAAAAATACGATTTAGACATACTGGTTATAGACGACGGGTCTACAGATGGCACGAAAGATCAATTGTCAGATATTAAAAATATAAACACTATCGTCCATGAAAAAAATCTTGGCTATGGACAGACAATTATTGACGCATTCAAATACGGAATTTCAAATGGCTACGACAACATAATTACAATGGATTGTGACGGTCAACACATACCGGATGAAGTACAGATCTTCCTGACTCAAATATCAAACTATGATATTGTGTCAGGATCAAGATACCTGGTACAAGCCAATAAATTAAATCCACAAATTCCACCAGACCGATATGCAATAAACATGGAGATCACCCGAATACTGAATGAAACCACAACTCTTGAGTTGACAGACTCATTCTGCGGTTTCAAGGCGTATAAAACTGATGCAATAAAGGAGATGAAGCTGACAGAGGGAGGCTACGGCATGCCTCTGCAATTGTGGATGCAGGCGTGGAAATTAGGACTCAACATTAAAGAGATACCTGTTGAACTTATTTACAATAATGCGGAGAAACGTTTCAGCGGGGAGCTCGATAACCCCACAACAAGAATTAATTATTACAAAGAGATAATTAAAAGAGAAATGAGCGAAGGCTCAAGAAATCAGCTGGCAGTGTAAATTAGATGTACACAATAAAAAAATTCTTAAAAAAAATGGCGTCTACAGACTCATCTTTTAAGGAAAAACGGGAGCAGATGGTAAAAACTCAACTAATAGCCAGAGATATTGTAGATAAGGAAGTACTCCGGGCTATGGCAGAAGTCCCCAGACACGAATTCCTGCCTGCAGATCTTCAGGATAGAGCTTACGATGATACACCTCTTCCAATTGAAGAGATGCAAACAATTTCCCAACCATATATTGTTGCATATATGATCCAGGCGCTTTCGATTAAAAAAGGAGACCGGATTCTTGAAGTTGGTACCGGTTCCGGCTATCAAACTGCACTTCTTGCAGAAATACACGAAAAAGTTTATACTGTTGAGGTCAGAGCACAGCTGGCACATAAAGCAATGGCAAAGATAAAGGAGTTAGGCTACGGAGACAGAGTAAAGCTTCATATTGCTGACGGAAGTGTAGGTTACGAAGAAGAAGCTCCTTTTGACGGTATAATAGTGGCCGCAGCAACTTTCGACATACCTGAACCGCTTATTAAACAACTCGCAGAAAAAGGAAAGATTATAATACCTATAGGTGGCACTGACGTACAAACTCTAGTCAGGGCTACAAAAGTAAAAGGAAAATTAATTAAGGAAGAGCTCTTTCAATGTATGTTTGTTCCATTGGCAAGACAAGAGTTCGAAAACAATTAGGCCCAGCAGTGACTATTCAACATCATATACCTTCTCTGTACATTCATATTCCATTCTGCATAAGTAAATGCATATATTGTGATTTCAACTCAATTGTAACGAAGCCACAGATAGTTGATGAGTATCTAAAGGCGATTGAACAGGAACTTCAATCGGCAACCGGAAAACACTCCTTTAAGACCGTTTTTATAGGTGGCGGCACTCCTACCGTTTTAAATGAGACACAACTAGACAGACTGTTGAATATAATCTCTAAACACATCGATGTTCCCAGCCTCAAGGAATATACAATTGAAGTAAATCCCGGCACATTGAGCGATGAAAAAGCCATCATCATGAAGAACTGCCATGTTGATCGAGTCAGTATTGGTATTCAATCCTTTAACGACCGATATTTGAAACTTCTCGGGCGAATCCACTCTGCAAATGAAGCAAAAGACATATTTCTTAACTTAAGAGAGAAAGGGTTCAATAATATCAGTATTGACCTCATTTACGGTTATCCTGCTCAAACCTTAAACGAATGGAAAAAAGACTTACGAGAATGTTGCAAGCTGGATCCGGAACACATCTCTGCTTATTGTCTTACTTATGAACAGGGAACACCAATTGTTGAGATGACAGATTCCGGAACCCTTCAGAAATTAAGTGAAGAAGATGAGCTGAAAATGTACGAATTCACCAATGACTTTCTCCGTGACAATGATTATAATCATTACGAAATATCAAACTTTGCAAAACAGGATAAAGAGTGTCTGCATAATACCGTCTACTGGGAAAACAGGGAATACATCGGGATAGGCGCCGGAGCATTTTCCTATGTTAATGGCGAACGATACTGTAATATAAAGAACGTAAAAGAGTACACCTCTTCATCCATATCAAAGAAGAGATTAATATGCTTTTCTGAGAAATTACCTCAGAAGCAGCGTGCATCTGAAATACTCATTATGGCATTGAGAATGACATCCGGAATATCAAAAAAAGAATTTACCAAAAGATCTGGTTTTGATTTAAACGAACTTTTTGAAAAACAATTAAACAATCTGACACAAGCAGGTTTGATAAACTTCGATAATGAGAGAGTTAAGTTAACCACAAAAGGCCTGTCTGTAGCAGACTCAGTAATGATGGAATTTGTGTAACAATTTTTATTAAGGAGCCATTCAATTGATAAATGCAATAGATATGCGAAAAGGACTGGTTGTAAAGATTGACGGAGAACTCTATACGGTAGCTGGCTTTAATCACGTCACTCCAGGTAAGGGGCGCGCTCATATGCAGGTAAGTATAAAAAGTTTAAAACAGGGCAATGTCACTCAAAAACGTTTCAGGCCATCAGATAAGGTGGAAGATATATTTGTGGATCGCAGGGACATGGAATATTTATATCAGGAAGGAAACAACTATTGCTTTATGGATACAGAAAACTACGAGCAGGTTTTTCTTTCAAAGGAAGTACTTGGAGATGCAATGTCGTATATAGCGCCAAACTCCAAAGTATCGGTTTCGCTTTACAATAATGACCCGATCGGAATAGAACTTCCATCCTCTGTCATATTGAAGATTACAGAGACAGATCCCGGCACAAAAGGTGATACAGTAACAAACGTATTCAAACCGGCAACACTGGAAACTGGTTATGTAACCAAAGTGCCGCTTTTTGTGAATACAGATGAAATGGTAAAAATTGATACGCGTACTGGTGAATTTATGGGTCGAGCATAGAACAAATAAGTGTGAAGTGCCTAAAATTAAAACAAGAAAATGCAGACAAACATAGAAGAATCTATAAAAACGTATGGCAAAAAGATTGATGATCTACTTAAAGAGATCATACCTCCGGATAGAGATGACTATTTGAGCGAGCCAATATGGCATCATCTGAGAACGGGAGGAAAACGCATAAGGCCTGCTATATGCCTGATTACGTGCAAGGAACTGGGTGGCAATCCGGACGAAGCTCTTCATTTCGCATTGGC
>CAYTLC010000035.1:0-2463 GCA_964438395.1 uncultured Candidatus Scalindua sp. | reverse complement strand
GTAGAGGGTCAGGCGCTGGATATCAATGCAAGAGGTGCTACTGATTATACCGTTGAGAAATATCTTGAACTTGTAAGGCTGAAAACCGGTTATTATCTCGCCTGTGGAATGGTCGGAGGTGCCGTTGTAGCATCGGGAAATATTGAGGGAACTATAGATAAGATCTGGGCGTTAGGTAAGTTAATGGGACCTGCTTTCCAGATAAAAGACGATTTAATTGATTTAACGGTAGGTAAAGGACGCGGAGGTGTTATTGGATCAGACATTAAAGAGGGAAAAGCCAGTTTCTTATATGCATATACATTAGAGATCGCAAATGATGATGACAAAACATCACTTATCGAAATAATGACGAAACAGAGAGAAGATACAACTGATGACGATGTACAATCTGTTCTGAATATTTACAATAAACATGGCGCTATAGAGCATGCACAAGAATATGCTGATGATTTAATAAAGCAGACTTATGATATAATCGACGAAATACCAACTGATAATAAAGCAGTCTTCAAGGATATCGCAAACTTTATGGCTCAGCGTATGACATAAGAGCCAGCATAAAATAGTTAAGAATTTGTAACAATTACAATAATTTTTTTACAAAAGGAAAACACATGAAAAACATCTGTAAACTAACAAATCTCTATCCAATTGTTTGCCTGATACTGGCGGCACTCTTAATAAATGGATGTGGAAAAGATGAAACACCGGAAGTGGTAGTTGCACCGGCAGAGGTGAAAGTTGAAGCACCAGTTGAAAAAAAACCGGTAGCGAAGCTTCCAAACCTGGGTACAGACGCGGAAGATTATTATACTTTCGGTATTGATGCAATAAAAGAGGGAAACTTTACCCTGGCAGTTCAGGCATGGGAGAAGGCAGTAGAAATTAATCCTAAGATGGTCAAAGTATATAATTACCTGGGACGTGCCTACTATACACAGGGCATGATAGACGGAGCAATCGATGCTTATAAGAAATCTGCAGAGCTTGATCCTGCCAACCCGCAAAGCTATATAAACCTTGGAATTGCCTATAGATACGACAACGAATTTGAATTGGCAATAGAAGAGCTCAACAAGGCAATCGAATTAAACCCCCTTTCCGCACTTGCGTATGACGAGATCGGTATGGCCCTGATGAAATTAGAGAAAAATGAAGAAGCCATTGCCGCATTTAAGAATGCAGCAGCTATCGATCCGGAATTTCCACAGCCGCACAACAACCTCGGAGTCGCTTACCTGATGCAGGGAAAGTCAAAAGATGCCGACAACGAATTTAAAAAATTCGAAGAGTTAATGAAAGAGAAAGACGCAAAACAGGCAAAAATAATGGGCGGAGCATCACATTAAATACTCCCCTAACCCTCTCCCCTCCGGTGAGAGGGCAGGGTGAGGGATAACAAAATTAAATTTTAACTAAACAATAAACGAGACAGGAAACGAATCTATGAATAAATATCTATCAATAGTTTGTATGGCTCTTACAATTGCATGTATTACTCTCACTACCGGTTATGCGCATGAGGGAACAGAGCTACCAACAGAAGACCTTGCGAGCCAGATTGGAAAAACAGTAGAAGAACTTAAGGAAATAGACAAAAAAATTATTGCATACAACGAGAAAATTATCGCCAACCCGGACGATGCAGATGCGCATTTTAACCTCGGTACCCTCTACGAACTGAAGATGAAGTTCAATGACGCAATATCAGAGTACCAGAAAACAATCCAACTGAAACCGGATTCCATTGAAGCACGCATTAATCTCTCTCTCGTCTATACCGAACGCAATATGTATCAAGAAAGTGTAAGCACACTGAGACAGGTACTGGAGATAGACCCTGAAAACGTGGATGCTCATAAATACATCGGACGCTCCTATTACAAAACAGGCCTGCTGAACGAAGCACTTGAAGAGTTCAAAAAAGCACTGGAGCTAGAGAAGAAAGACCCAGAAATCTACTGCTACCTTGAAAGTGTCTATTTTAGCATGGGACGACTGGACGATGCAGCTGCTGAACTTAAAAAGGCGATTGAGATTGATCCACAATTCAAGACGGCACACCTCAATCTGGGCTTTGTCTACTACGAACAGGGTAAACTTGACGAAGCAATGGAAGAGTATGAACTTGCTATTGGCATAGATCCAAAATTCGCAGACGCATACAGCAACATGGGCCTGGTTTACTGTGAAAAGAAAATGTTTGACGAAGCAATTGCCATCCTTAAGAAAGCGATAGAGATAAACCCCACGCTACCCGACGCTCACAGCAATCTGGGTTTTGCATACTGGAACAAAGGACTCGTAAACAAAGATGAAGATTTGAAGAAAAAAGCCATGCGAGAAGTAACTATTTACAAGGGATTGATGGGGGCACAATAATTAACCTGTTACTATTAGAGTTTATTAAGCTTGAAGGAGATGGTAATGAAAAGACTAATTGAATGGGCAGAAGGTGAT
>CAYTLC010000034.1:15805-18262 GCA_964438395.1 uncultured Candidatus Scalindua sp. | reverse complement strand
GTTTCCAAGGCCAAGGCAGATCAAGTTTTGATCAGTGGCTATGATGGAGGTACCGGTGCTGCTCCATGGTCAAGCATTATGCATGCTGGTTTGCCATGGGAGCTTGGACTGGCAGATACACAGCAGACACTGGTAGCAAATCAGCTTCGAGACAGAATAGTTGTACAGACGGATGGACAGCTGAAAACAGGCAGAGACCTCATCATTGCTGCACTGCTTGGCGCAGAAGAGTACTGTTTTGGAACATCTGTTCTGGTTACACTGGGTTGCGTTCTTATGAGAAAATGCCACCTGAATACCTGTCCGGTAGGCGTGGCGACTCAAAATCCGGAGTTACGCGCTAATTTTGGAGGGCAAGCGGAATTTGTTGAACGCTTTTTCAAATTTCTTGCTCAGGAGATGCGTGAATATATGGCGGAGCTGGGCTTTAAAACAGTTGATGAAATGGTTGGACGAGTTGATAAACTTGAGGTAAGAGAGGCAATAAACCATTGGAAAGCTAAAAAGCTGGATTTCAGTGCACTATTAGCACACCCTGATCCGGACGGAAAGACAACCTTACATTGTACTAAAAATCAGGATCATGAATTATCCCAATCACTTGATAACGAATTGATCAAATTATCTAAAAAAGCTTTAACTAAAGGCAAACCGGTTGTAATCGACATACCTATTCGGAATATTAATAGAACTGTAGGAACGATTCTCAGCAGTGAAATCACAAGAAAGTATGGATCTGCCGGATTGCCGGAAGATACTATTCAGTTGAACTTTAATGGATATGCAGGCCAGAGTCTTGGTGCATTCCTCGCCCCCGGCATAACGATACGTGTGGAAGGCGACGCAAATGACTATGTAGGCAAAGGAATGTCCGGAGGTAAAATTATTGTTAATCCATATAAAGAATCCACGTTCAAACCACATCAGAATATTATTGCAGGAAATGTAATCCTCTATGGTGCCACTGGAGGGGAAGTGTACCTGCACGGTATGGCAGGAGAACGTTTTGCCGTACGTAATAGCGGCGCGACGGCAGTTGTTGAAGGCGTAGGAGATCATGGATGCGAATATATGACCGGAGGTACAGTTGTTGTTATCGGGCAGACCGGCAACAATTTTGGAGCAGGAATGAGTGGCGGTATTGCCTATGTTTACGATGAGCACGAATGGTTTGGTATGAAATGTAATCTGGATATGGTTGATCTGGAGAGCGTATGGGAAGAGGATGATAAGAACCTTTTACACTCGTTATTGACAAACCATTATGAATATACTCAAAGTCCAAGGGCAAAAGACATCCTTGATAACTGGGATAGTCGTCTGCCACTATTTGTTAAGGTTATGCCAATGGAATATAAGCAATCATTAGAACGAATAAGGCAGGAAGAACATCGTGACGATGAGCTTGTTTTAGCAACAGAGGAGGTGTTCAGTGGGTAAGACATCAGGTTTTCTGGAGATAGAACGCAAGGCAGGCGTCAAACTGCCTGTCGAAAAACGGATAAAAAATTTCAATGAATTTGAAAGTAATGTGTCTGACAGCGAGTTGGAGTCACAGGCCAGTCGGTGTATGGATTGTGGAGTTCCGTCATGTCACGCATACGGATGCGGATTGAAAAACAGAATTCCGGATTGGAATGATCTTATTTACAAAGGTCACTGGCAACGAGCGCTGGCACTATTACATTCAACTAACAACTTTCCTGAATTTACCGGACGAGTTTGTCCGGCTACATGTGAAGAATCCTGTACATTGTCAATTAACAGAAGACCAGTCACTATCAAACAGATAGAAAAACAGATTGCAGAACGAGGATGGGATGAGGGTTGGATACAGCCCCAGCCTGCGGAGGTTAAGACAGGAAAGCGTGTGGCTATAATTGGTTCCGGGCCTGCAGGACTTGCAGCGGCGCAACAGTTGGCTAGAAAAGGCCATGACGTAACGGTATTTGAGAAAGATGACAGGATTGGAGGTATGTTGCGTTACGGAATACCTGACTATAAGATAGATAGAAGCATTCTTGACAGAAGGCTGAATCAGCTTAAAGAAGAAGGTGTCTCATTTGAAACGCAGGTTAATGCCGGAATTGATATCTCCGGGATGTATCTATCACGGACGTTTGATGCGGTGATCATCAGTGTTGGAGCGCAAATACCCAGAAATCTCACAATCCCCGGAAGGGGTTTAAATGGTGTACACTTTGCGATGCCTTTTCTTACTCAGCAAAACCGAAGGATCGCAGGAGATGTCATTCCGGAAGATGAAGTTATCACCGCCAATGGAATGAATGTTATTGTCATTGGAGGAGGTGACACAGGGTCAGATTGTATCGGTACCAGCATCCGTCAGGGAGCTGCCAGTGTAACACATATATATTATCAGGATGTTCCTCCAAAAGAGAGACCGCCCTGCAATCCATGGCCGGAGTGGCCAAAAACACTGAAGACAAGCTCCTC
>CAYTLC010000034.1:0-15705 GCA_964438395.1 uncultured Candidatus Scalindua sp. | reverse complement strand
TCTGCTATAAAACTAACAGGTAAATCTATTATAAAATCAGTCCCTTTGCCTTCTTCACTTATGCATTCAACAGTGCCACCCATTGATTCTGCAATAATTTTAGTAGTTGAAAGCCCGAGCCCTAATCCGCTATCAGAGTTTTTGTTTTTTGTAGTAAAGAATGGATCAAATATCTTAAGCCTCAACTTCTCCGACATCCCCTTTCCTTGATCAGAAACTATAACGGTCATTCGGTCATTCAGATTGTTTACGAATACATCAACCTTTTCACCTTCAGAAGATGCCTCAATAGAATTTTTTACAATGTTATATAAAATCTGTCGTAAGTAGTCCTCAGACATGGCAACGGTGACAGCACCGTTGTTACTAATATGGTTTATAGACACACCATGTTTATTGCCAAGTTCTCTAAGCATGCTTATTACTTCGCTAACAGTTGTAGTAAAGTCAAAATTGCTGATCTCTCCCTGATATGGTCTGTTCAGGTTGAACAGCTGTCTCGTAATGCGGGTGATACGATCTATCTCCTTATCTATAATGCCTACATATTCGTAATATTTATAATCTTTCGCAATCGCATCTTTGATTAGAAGAAATCCACCTTTGATACTAGACAGCGGGTTATTTATCTCATGAGCTACGGATGCCGCCATTCGACCTGAAGCCGCCAGCTTCTCGCTATCCATTCGCTGTCGCTCCAGCTCCAGGATTCTAGATGTACGCTCTTCTACAAGTGATTCCAGTTCATCATGATGCTTACGGATTGTCTCTTCCATTTTCTTTCGTTCGGTAATATCCCTGATTACTCCTTCAATACAATCTGGATTGCCTTTTTCATCTCTAATCATATTAGAGGTGCGTTCAGTGTAGATTTGCTCTCCATTTGCTCTCTTGCAAATGGATTCAAAGTTCTTCCATACTTCATCTTTTTCAAGCTTCTTAAGGAGTAGTTCTCTATCTTCAGGGTTTACATAAATATTTTTTATTTTAGTACCAATCATTTCTTTAGGTGAACTATAACCAAATATTTCAGCACAAGCTTGATTAACCCAGGTAAAGACACCTTCATTATGTGGTTCACATTGGTAAACACCCTCTTTTAGTGTATTCAATAATTTTCTGTGATGTTTTTCAGATTCCTGTAATTCCTTCTCAACCCGTCTTAATATTCGTCTGTCTTCAAATTCATTTAGCTCACGTTTAATGGCAGGGACCAGTCGTGCCAGTTTGTTCTTCATGACATAATCGTCAGCACCTGATTTCATGGCGGAAACCGCAACTTCTTCACCAATGGTGCCTGAAACAAGAATAAATGGTATGTCATGACCCTTTTCCTCCAGTAGCTTCAAAGCTTTAATTCCATCGAATTCCGGCATGGCATAGTCAGCAATAATAACATCCCATTGCTGCTCTGAAAGTGCATCCTCCATGGAATTATGATTATCGACCTGCACAAAATCGGGATCATATCCGCCTTTGCGCAATTCATGCAGTATCAATAGCATGTCATCTTCCGAATCTTCAACTATCAATACACGTATTGGTATACTCAAAAAGTTACTCCTATGATTTATTTGACGATTCTTTACTATGTTAGTTTTGTTATCTGTGGTGGTTCGTTCAATAAAACCCAGTACATTTTCAGCTGTCGTACCGCCTCACTGAATTGATCAAAGTCCACAGGTTTCCGGATATAACTATTCGCACCATTAGTGTAGCTTTGAGCTAAATCCTGTTCCTCGCTCGACGTAGTGAGAATGACGACAGGAACTAATTTTGTCCGCTCATCACTGCGTAGGCGTTTCAAAACCTCCAGGCCGTCAACTTTGGGCAGCTTCAAGTCAAGTATGATGACGACCGGCATTATGCTGGTATCACGCCCGGCATACTCACCGGTACCAAAGATATACTCCAGCGCTTCAGCACCATCATTAACCACTACAATGCCATTCGTAATATTATGTCTATTAAGTGCCCGTAAGGTGAGCTCCACGTCATCAGGATTATCTTCCACAAGCAAGATACTTCTTGACTTTGGATCTGTAATTTGAGAATTTATATTTGTCATAATTATCTCTCCTTTAAAGAGTAAAATTAAAAGTTGCACCATGTCCCACTTCACCTTCAGCCCAAATACTGCCACCGTGGCGGTTAATTATTCGCTGTACAGTAGCCAGTCCAATACCGGTACCATCAAACTCGCCTGGAGAGTGCAGGCGCTGAAATGCAACGAATAGTTTGTTAGAATATGACATATCGAAACCAACACCATCATCTCTTATAAAATATACAGGATTACCATTATGTTGTTTGGCGCCAAACTCTATCCTCGCGTGAGGATGCTTTCCCGTAAACTTCCATGCATTATTCAGCAGGTTATCCATAGCTACTTGCAGAAGATTTGTATCACCATTAACACAGAGCCCTTCCGTGATAACAAAATCTACATTACGTTTCGGTTCCAAATCGTGAAGCTCAGATGCTATCTTCTGTACCATGGCACTTAATTCAACATGTTCGAATTTTATTTTACTACGTGTTATACGTGACAAATCCAGCAAATCATTAATTAATGCCCCCATTTTCTGGCTTGCCGCACATATACGTTTTATGTAATCTTTACCCTGCAAATCTATCTTCTCAGCATACTCTTCTACAAGAATTCTGCTGAAGCCATCAATACCCCTTAATGGAGCACGAAGGTCATGAGAAACAGAATAACAGAAAGCCTCCAACTCTTTGTTCGTTTCAATAAGTTTCATTTCTGTCTTTTTGTGTTCGTTAATTTCATGAGTAAGTTTGCCTGTCATAGCGTTAAAGCTATCTGCCAGTGCGCCAATCTCATCCTTTCGAGCAATTTTAACCTTATGTTCATATTTACCACCGGCAATTATCTCTGACGCCTGTTTTAGCCTATTGATGGGACTGGCAGTGTAGAGTGAAAACATAATCCCAACACTTGTGACAACTCCTGAACATATTCCAAACAAAATTATGGCAGTATTCCTGAGCGCATTTAGTGGTTGAAATGCCTCTGTCTTATCCATTTTTGCTACCAGTCCCCATCCCACGGAAGAGATATGATTATATGCAGCGATTACATCTATATGCCTGTAATCAGGTCCAATGATTGTTCCAGTCTGCCCTTCCAGGGCAAGTTTCATAGGTTTCGCAATCTCTTCGGTTAATGGGACCTTTAATGTAAGGCTGTTATCAGGCATGTACCGAAGGTCGTTTATGAACTTAATACTGTCACCATCTATCAAACCCACCACTACTTCACCACTATCACCCATGCCTTTGCGGTTGCTCGTAATTCTGTTAATAATTTCCTGATTATACGCATTAATAATTATCCCGATCGTCTCACTACTCTTCATAGAAGTAATGGGTGCAGCCACCTCTACGGCATTATGATCCAGGTACTCAGAGAAACGAGGACGATGAGTTAATATTTCGTTTCTGTTCTTACCTATGATGTGTATATACTCTTCATGAACTGAAAAATCTTCCCCAATTAAAGACTCAACAGTAGATGCGACAACGGTGCCTGCCCTATCCAATATGGTTATTGCTGAAATATCAGGATCCAGCGGAATCTTGTTATCTTTCAGATGTTTGTTTAAGTCAATAATAGCGTCTTGCTTAAGAGTCCCTTCGAGAATGACTTTCTCCAGTCTGCTTCTTATATACCCATCAGAACTGAAGTCTAGACCTCTTGCTTTAATTGCATTCAAAAAAGCCTCAATATGAAGCTTTTTTGACTCCGCAACAGCTATCATTTTATGGTTAATCTGGAGTTCTATCTCTTTTCTTGCTGAAATATAATATATTACTGTAATAACAGATATTGGTATAAGTGTTACGCTGAGTGAGAAAAGTAGTAATTTACGTTTAATTGTCCAGAATGTTTTCACTTTTCAGCTCCTTCACTCCATTTCACTATTAGGTATGCATTCTATTGAGAAGTTATTTTACAAAATGTTTTATTAGAACATTCTGCTGGTATTATCCGTTCCCTCTGATTCTATTTAACATCCTTGATAATTGTATCAAGCTTATCCCTCAGCCTTGCAAGATCCTTTGATTTGAAAGATTCCTTTGTCTTCTTCAAGACTTCCACTGATTCTGTCAAACCTTTCTTCATCTTTGTTATACTTGGGCAATCTAGAAGATTGCATGCATATTGTTCGTCGCTGTTCGTGTTGTATCCTTCGATCAAGTGCTCGAGGTCCAGCAGAGAGTCAGCAATATTACGAAATGTAAGTTTAAAGAATGTGTTGACAGGTACAGATGTTGATGTTTCTGAGGCATTACTTAATAAATTTTTAATACTCTCCAGGTCCTTCTGCCACTCCTGTAAACGTTTACTTGTGCCTTGAAAAGAGCAATAGGTTCTGTACTTACTAATTGAATTCTTTACGTGCTGCAGTAGCATCTCAAAGTCAAGCGGCTTATCCATATATGCAGCAACCGGCAACTGTATCGACTGAGTAGCAGTTTCGACTGATGGGTTACCTGTTACCAGTATGACCGGCATTCCTTCTGCAACATTCGCCAGCTCTCTAATAAGTTCCAATTCTGAATTCCCGGGCATATGAATATCGGAAATCAAGAGGTCATATCTGGAGGCCTCCATCATCGCTATAGCAGTTTCCGCATCAGGAGAAACATCACACTTATAGCCCTCTCTGCTCAATATATCTGCAGTCGATTTAGAGAAAGATTCATCGTCATCTGCGATAAGAATTCGTCCATCTATTATCATGTTATTTTAATGTTAATAAATAGAATATAATGATTAGATTAATTAAACATTCAACTGGTAAATTTAACAATTTTTTCTAACAATAATCAAGTATTAATTACACCATGAACACATAATTCCATAAATACTGTACTTCTAATCTAAAAAAACATGTTAGTTGCCACGGTAATTGATATACCTATAATAAATTACTATATACAAAAGTTTGTACTAAATTCTACGTTCATGAATAACAACAGCTTATGATCCAGAGAGCAAGTACAGAGGAATATATTTCTTTTGTGATTAAGAATTCAGTTTCAAAAGATTATTGCGAATCAATGATCATAGTGAATATTTTTCGTAGAAATCCACAGTCTGAAATAACTGAGAGTTACAAACCACATTCGTTCCGGCCTTCAAGAACTGAATATGTCGTTTATATCTCTTCTCAGTTTAGACAACTTAAAAGGTTTTTTTATAATAAGATCCACTTTCAGACCATCCTTCTTTGCATCCTCCGCACTGTATTCCCAACCGGTAAGCAGCCCCACTTTAGTTCTTCTATTCGATGCACCCATCGCCATTATTACCTCCTTTCCGGTAACGTCAGGCATGACAAGATCACAAATCAGGAGATCATAGTTGTTTTTCTTCAGCAATCTGATAGCTTCGGTACCGTTATCAACACTGAACACTCTCTGGCCTTCATCTGTGAATAACTCACATAAAGACTTACACATCTCCTTGCTATCGTCAACTATCAGAACGTTTAAATCACTAATATTTAATTTTTCATTCTGTATTGGTGTTACAATATGGTGAACTGATTTACCGGCAATCGGTAGAATCAAGCAAATCCTGCTGCCCTTGCCCAATTCACTTTCCACGTTTATTTCTCCACCATGTCTTGTAATTATTCCATAGGAAATACTCATACCCAATCCTGTTCCTTGTGGAGCTCTGGTCGTATAGAAAGGATCAAACATCATCTTTTTGACTTCTTCCGACATTCCATTACCAGTATCTGCAAAAGTGATTTCTAAGAAATCACTTTCCAGTTTAGAGCTTTGAGTGCTGGGTTTTGAGCCATTCTCTTTCTTGCTCTCAACTCCAAATTTGTCACTTTGAACGCACCGAGTTGACACGGTGAGCGAACCACCAGCCGGCATTGCATCCAGGGCATTATTTATTATATTTAAGATTACCTCTCTAAGCTCTGATGGGTTACCAAGAACTGACGGTAACTTCTCGACACCTTGTTGATCGATATCATAGGTTATTCCGTTAGCATGGGCCATCTCCTTCCATCTGGGCATGGTAAAACCAACTACCTGTTTTATCAAATCATTCAAATCAACACTTTCATAGCTGGACGTATCTTTGTGTACATTAGTAAAGTCGTACATCCTGTCGACTATTTCAGCTCCGTCATCAGTCATCCTGCAAATTGTACGAAGTGATCTTGATAATTCATTATCACTTCTATTTACCTCTTCAAGTAATTGAGCATTACTGGAGATAACAGCGAGTATGTTGTTGAACTCGTGCGCAACTCCTGCGGTCATTATACCCATGGCTTTCATTTTTTCTGATTGTAAGAGCGCTTTCTCAGCTTTCTTGCTTTTAGTAATATCTGTATAGTTCTCAACTCTTCCCCCCACATACAATCCTGAAACAATTGGCTGGCTCCAGTGTTCTAACCACCTCTCTTCACGGCCATCGCCAGGAAGTATATGACAGACAAAGTTCTCTGTATAGGTATTATCATCATAAGCTCTCAGCATACGTTCCTTGAATTCATCCCCATCTTCAAAAATATGGTGTATTTGGTCTTCTATAAGCTGTCTCTTGGCTTTCATAATTACATCATTTCGATCTAAGCCAAAATAAAATTCCATTGATTCATTCATCCATACCACTCTGAACTCTTTATCAAGAATAAACGTACCTACATTTGAAGTATCAAGTACATCATTAATTAGACTACGGTAACGCTCCTCGCTATCTTGTAGGGTTCGTTCTATGTTCTTGCGTCCGGTGATATCATGTGATATTCCAATAATACCGATTATGTATCCATCACTGTCACGATAAGGAGCTACTTTTGATAAGAATGTAAATATTTTGTCTTTAATTTCTACAGGTGTTTCATATTCTACAGTCTTTTCTGAAATTAAAGCATCTCTGTTCCTTTTCATAATATTGCTTGCTATATCATAGGGGAATAATTCCATATCATCTTTGCCAATAATACTCTCTACAGACATTCCAAGATAATTTGCGCCAACAGTGTTCATCATCAAATACTTACCTTGTAAATCCTTTACAAATGCAACATCATTTGTTCCCTCAATAATAGCATCAAGGAGATTATGGTTATTTTTAAGATTAATCTCCGCCTGCTTGCGTTCGACAACACGTCCAAGCTGGGTGCCTACTTCAGACATAATCTCCATAAACTGTTGATCCGGTTCTTCGCACTTTGTAGTGAAAAACTCGAGTACTGCAACGACACTGGACTCAACCATTACAGGAAATGCAACACCTGATTTTATGTTCAAGTCTAATGCAATCTGTTTCCTGAGAAAGTTACTATCCTTTGTAACATCAACAATCCAATGAGGTTTACCGCTTGAAAGTACTCTACCGGGAAGGCCAACACCCCTGGCAAAATCAGTCTCTTTAGTAACATTGCAGAAATCCATGAATTGTTTCTGTTCTTCAAGACACCACACTTCAGTAGGCTTCAACAAATCAGGATTTTTTTCAGCAATAGCGTAGGCATGACCAATTTCCCAAGCGGTGTAGTGACATATTTGTTCCAGGATCTGCAGAAAGGCATCATTAATATCATTTGCTTCATTAGCGGCTACAGCGGTAACCTGGAGTAACTTCAAGTATGCATTCTTTTTAGCAAGCCTTTTCTCGGTCAGTTTGCGAGCGGTGATATCCTGGGCAATTCCAATAATATGATTAACAGATCCTGACTGTCTCTTTATAGAAAAAGCCCGATCAAGTATCCAGCGAATAGACTTATCCGGACGTACGACTCGATATTCTTCTCTAAAACCTGTTAAACCTTTTATATGTTTTTCAATTGCAGTACTTACCTTCTCGCGATCTTCAGGATGTATACTGTACAGCCAATCTTTTGGTTCATCATATAAGCTTTTACACGAACGTCCCCAGATAGTTTCATATGCAGGGCTGACATAAATCATCTTGCTGAAATCATGTGATGTAATCCAGAATACTTCCGGAATGGTTTCTGCCAGGTCTCTGAAACGCTGTTCACTCCCCTCTATTTCTTTGTTTGCTTTTGCCAACGCTTCAGTACGTTCTAACACTCGTTGTTCAAGATATTCATTAAATTTCCTTATTTTTTCTTCTGTTCGCTTCTGCTTTGTGATGTCACGTCCTATACCAATAACTCCAACTATGACTCCTTTTTCATCACGTAAAGGCTGATTTCTATATTCGCATAGAATTCCGGTGTCTTTAAAATAAATTTCTTCCCGAGGGCTTTCACCTTTCAATGTTCTCGTATAAAGATCCTTTGATTTCTCCAGATTGTCCTTATCGAAAAGTGGCTCAAAAGTTTTTCCAATGAACTCTTCCGGTTTATGACCTGATAATTTTTCAAATACCATATTCAAGTACAAGATGTTTCCTTCTGTATCGCATATATATGCAAGGTCAGAAACATTATCAAATAGTATTTGATATTTACTAAGTACCTCCTCTGCCTGTTTACGCTCGGTGATATCAAGAATGATAGCTAAAAACGATGGAACAGTTTGAAAATTAGAAAGTTGAAGGTGTACTTCTACATCGTATAAAGAACCGTTTTTTCTCTTATGGACAGTCGTGAACTGGATTTTATTCTTTTTGCCAGTCCTGAGTGGTTCGATCATTTTCTCAAATAACTTGGGTGTAAATTCTGGCTTCAAGTCAATTGGCGTAAGGCTGGCAAGTTCTTCCATCGAATATCCCAGGTTAAAACTGGCACCTTTGTTGACATGAACAAAACGGAAGGTTTTTGCATCGAATATGTAGATTTCGTTTAATGACTCTTCTAGTATATTTGCAAAACCTGTAATATCTTCTCTCGCATTGTGTAGAGCCTCTTCTGCCTCCTTGCGGGAGGTAATGTCCTTATCTACACCGCGATACCCAAGGAGTCTGCCTTCATTGTCAAGCATAGGAACGCCGTTTGTTAGAAGGCAAACATCACGACCATCTTTGGTTATATTCCAGCTTTCAAGATCTACAATAGGTTTTCTACTTGCAGAAACCTCAGTAAAGATCATGGCCACTCTCTCAGCTTCTTCAGATGACATCAAGTCGAAAGGGGTTCTTCCAAGTAGTTCTTCATGATCATAGCCCAGTATGTTTTTAACAGAACCAGAAGTATAAGTGAACTTACCCTGTACATCTACCTCCCATATCCAATCAGACATACTTCTGACAATATCATGGTAACGCTTCTCTGATTTCTCTAATGAATTCTGTACCTGTTTCTGCTGTGTAATGTCCCTGAAAATTGCCAGAAGTACCTTCCTGTTATTGAGCTCAAAAATATTTGAGCTGATTTCTACAGGAATTTTATTGCCAGCTTTGTGTTGTATAAAGATATCTTCTGTAGTTTTTCCGCCATTTGTTTTAACATACTTCTGAAAAATCTTTTCATAATCTTCAATATATTCTGGCGGATACATTTGTGTTCGGTTCATACCCACAATTTCACCTACAGGCATACCAAGTAAATCTTCAGCACGTTTGTTGGCTTCAATAATGAGTCCTGATTCCACATCCACTAAGAATATGCTATCATTTAATGACTCAATTAATTGATGATATTTTTCTTCTGATCTCTGAGGTGTGATTACTTCTTCGCTACATCCGGATTTCTCAATATCGGATTCAAGTGACTTGAGCTTGCTTATTAACTCCGCCTTTGTCATACTTTCATAATTCATTTTTTATACTTAGAAGCAGAAATGCCTGGTTATTGACTATTGGTAGAACAGGAAATGATATTTACCTATTAAATTCAGATAGGTAACACTGGTACGAATGAATATTTCTGCCTTAAAAATCCTCAAAAAATTCTTTCAAATCTATATTCAGTGCAGTAATAATCTTATTTAACGTGGATATTGATGCGGCACTCTCAGCGCGTTCTATTTGTGAAATGAGACTTACTGACAGGTTTGTTCTTTCTGCAAGTTGCCTCAATGTAAGTCTGTTTTCACTCCTTAACTCTCTCACTTTCTTCCCTATTTTCAGATTCAGTTCTTCTTCAGGTTCCAGAAGCAACATCTTTGATTTTAAGGCATTTCTTACAGTGTCTCTAATCTCGTTAATCTTAAATGGTTTCTTAATGTAATCAAAAGCGTGGCTTTGTAATGCCTGAACTGCAGAATCTACGGAAGGGTAAGCTGTGAGGATAATAACTGATATATCAGAGTTGACCTTCCTTATCTCTCTTAATAAATCCTCTCCTTTTATTTTCGGCATCTTGAGGTCAAGGATAATAAGATGGTACAACTGCTTATTCAACTCCCTGAGGGTGTGCATTGGATTTGTAATTGATTTAACCTTATAACCATCAATTACGAATAGTTTTTTCAACGAGTCACAGATATCCCTGTCATCATCTATTATTAGTATGTTTATGTCATATTTCTTCATTTGTGTAAATTATATATACATTACAGTATTGATGCAATATTAAAGTAAAAGAGTATTGCTGGGTTATATTGAAAGTTGCATTTGAAATTAATATGTAATATTTTGTTGTGATTAATTTCCGGTATGATTTATTTGTAGCAATGTATAATATTATAAAGCGAAGTTAGAGGTTACACTTTTTATTTTTTGTAAATTATTTAAGCCTGCAGTATCCCATTAATACACAGGGCCCTGTCTATTGCATTGGAAAGTTTCTTCATATTGATAGGCTTGGTAACATAATCGTCCATACCTGCCTCAAGACACTTTTCACGATCGCCCTTCATAGCATTCGCCGTCATGGCAATTATAGGAATGTTATGATTCTGTACGGCTGAAAGTCTATCACGTATGATCTGCGTTGCCTCGTAGCCATCCATTTCTGGCATCTGGCAATCCATCAAAACCAGATCGTAATCCATCCTTTGCAGAGCTTCGATTGCCTCCCTGCCGTTGTTAACAACATCAAGGTGAAAACCAAGTTTATTTTTAATTATACGCATGGCAACCTTCTGGTTAACGATATTATCCTCCACCAACAGTATACGAACATGTTGGTTATGTTCTACTGATATGGAGTTACGTGTTATTATCTGCTCTTTAGAAACTTTTTCAATACTTGTTTTTTCTCCGTTAATATTCAGGAGACAGTCAAACAGTTGTGACTGCTTTACAGGCTTTGGTAGAAATGCCCCAAAACCAAGGTTTCTAAAATGATCTTCGTCTCCACGCTGACCATAAGCAGTTAACATCACAAGGGATAAATCCTTAAGCAGTGAATCTGACTTTATCTCCTTTACAAGTAACTCTCCATCTATATCTATCGTACAATAGTCAATCAAAACAGCCTCAAATTGATTACCTCTGTTACTGACTTCACGAAGCGTCTTCATCGCCTCCACGGCTGAAGCGGTCTCTTCAACTCGACAGTGCCAGCATTCTAGATATCTTCTTAAATTTTGACGATTTGTACAATCATCACCAACAATTAACACTCGCATGTTATTTATCATATCCTGACTAACAGGAACATGACATTCAGCAGATTGCTTCTCAAGTACAACAGTGAACCAGAAAGTCGAACCCTTGCCTTCTTCACTCTCCACACCGATTAGCCCACCCATTAAATCTATTATCTGTTTAGATATTGCCAGGCCCAGTCCGGTCCCACCAAACTTTCTGGTAGTAGATGAATCTATCTGAGAAAACGACTGAAATAATCGGTTAACGTGCTCTTCAGGTATTCCAATTCCCGTGTCACTAACAACAAAACGTAAGGTTGTATGTGAATCGGTTTCTTTGACCTGGTTGATACTGAAAACTACTTCACCGTTCTTCGTAAATTTAATGGCGTTGCTGACAAGGTTAATAAGCACTTGTTTGAGTCTTCCCGGATCACCTTGTAGAAGAGATGGGACTTCAGGATTCATAAAGCAGGAAAAATCCAGACCTCTCTCCTCTGCTTTGACAGCAAATAGATCAATGACATTATCAATGGTAACATGTAGCTCAAAATCAATCTTCTCCATTGACAGTTTTCCAGCCTCTATTTTAGAGAAATCGAGTATATCATTAATAATGTTAAGCAATGAATCTGCACTTTCACGAATTGTGCCAGCATATTCGTGCTGTTCCGGTGTCAAGTGAGTATCCAATAATATATCAGCCATACCTATTACACCGCTCATTGGTGTGCGCACCTCGTGGCTCATGTTGGCCAGGAACTCACTTTTGGTTTTATTGGCTACTTCTGCCAACTCCTTTGCAGCATTCAACTCAACTGCTATAGTCTTTCGTTCCATGATTTCAGATTCAAGTCTCTTATTAGTTTTTCTAAGCTCATTCTCCATCTGAATACGTTTGGTAATATCTTTGCCTACCTCAACAGTACCAATAACATTTCCTGAGTTATCTTTCAATTGCGACACAGTGATTACCATATGTATATCTATACCTTGCTTTGTTCTGAACTTTGCTTCAAAATTCTTCACTGCTCCTTTATCCTTAATTTTTTCTCTTAATTTCTTTTTTATTTTTCTATCTAGATAGAACATTTCCGCTGATCTGCCTACCACCTCATTCCGGGTATATCCAAGTATCTGCTCTGCACCGGTATTGAACGCGACAACACATCCATTAGTATCAGTCGTTATGACCATATCCTGTGTATTATCAAGAATATTGTTCAAATAATCGTTAGCCTTATTTAGCAAATATGTTCTTTGCTGGATCGAATCTGCCATTGTATTAAATGAACCTGCCAATTCACCAACCTCATCTTTTGACGCAATATTTATCCTGTGCCCTAACATTCCCTCTCTCAGTTTTTTTGTACCTTCCAAAAGACTCTTAATAGGCGAAGTAAGGGTTCTTGAGATGTAAATAGCAAGAAACACAACTATAAAAACAGTTATTATTTCCATCACTATAATGTAATCCCGTAAATACTTCATATCTGCAAATACGGTATTCACATTCTCCTGGACAATTATTAACCAATTCATATGATAATCATATCTTGACACACCAAAGACATTATTGCCCTGAAGATCCTGGTATACACCTATAATTTCTTGTCCTGTTTCTTTAAATTTCGTTATTGGTTCGGTGTTTATTTCCATCTCCAGCGTTTTGTCCTTATGGACATTTGAGCCTGCGATGACCTGATTATTTCTGTTAACAATATAGGTTGTCAATTTCGAATCTGGTACAAAAAATTCTTCCATATTGGTTGCGTCATTTACCAATAAGCCAGCTACAGAGGACCCCTTGATCCGGTTTACTATAATACCTACTGGTCGATGCACTCCTTTTTCTCTACTTCTTAAGAGCCTGGACACCTCTATTACGAGTTCATCTGCATCTATAGATTTATGCAAATCTGTAACGTAAACACCCTCTCTTACTGCACCTGTAAAATAATCTTCTCCAGGTCTACTAAGCCCTATATGTTGCTGATTAGAAGAAGCCACTATGAGGCCGTACATATCCGTGACAAATGTTTCTAAAATATCCGGATCAAGTGGCATTTTATTTCTTGCCAGATGATTACTCAGGTCAAGTGCCCTATTTCTTATATCTCCGTAATAACCTATTTTTTCAGTATTGTCTCTTATAAATCCGTCAGAACTAAAATCTATAATCCTTTCCCTTTTTATTTCAAGAAACTCGTGTATCCTGCCATGGACTCCTTCAGCAGTTGTTGAGAGTTGATTATAAACATATTTTTTCAGTATATCCTGAGCTATCCGGTACCCAAAAAAGCCCGTAATTCCTGAAGGTATTATTGCAATTATAAGAAACCAGAACAGTATTTTATTGTTTATCTTCATTTATTTCTAATAATTAGTTTCTGGTGTGGAAACACATTTTTGCCATTTAAAGGAGACCATTTTTGTTGAAACATTCGGTAAGCTTTCTATCAGTCTCCTGTATATGTTCTTCCAGCCAATTTTTCAGGTATTTGTGTAGACTGCTCGAAATATTCCTGTTTCCATTCGTAACACTTTTACAAAAGTCAACTGTCTTTATTAAAAATTCTCTGTGCTCTTTTTTGTGCAATATAAACTCCGGGTAGTCAAACGTAATCATATATTCCTCTTCATTTTTGAAATGAGAAACTGCATACAAAGTCATTGCATTTAATGCCTCTGAAATCTTCTCACCATCATTATCTCTTTCAATCGCCGTAATAGCCTTATTTATGATAGAAATAAATTGTTTATGCTCCTCGTCAATTACTGCTACATTTATACTATAATCATTTTCCCATTCAATCTTTTCCATCGACCCACTCCTTGTATATAAAAGGAAGTCTTTCAGTTTTTCATTGTTACAGCCACGTTATGCGCTTAGTATGCTGAGGACCTGTTCATAGCATTCTCTTTCAGATTTAAGCTGATCATTTATTGAAATGCTATATGGAAGCAGCGCGGCCATTACCTTGTCCTCTGGAACACCATCTACCAGCTTGTCAATCGAGTTTTCATATTTTTCTGACACAGATCTGTATAATCCTGCCAACCTTTTGAGACCTGCTATCTTAGAGTCCAAAAGAGACTTATGAACCTCTCCTTTTGTTCCATATGTATTGCATGAATTTCTTATCCTTTCAGTTGCTTTATTAACTTCATTTTCACATATTGTCATGTTTTGCGATGCTTCCATAAGCAGCTGTATAACATTTTCTACATTATTTTTTTCCCCATTAGTTCCCATATCAGACATGTCTTGTCACCTCCATTCTAAAGTCAGACATTATCCTTGAGCAAATTACATGTTCAAAGAAGAAGGCAGCTACCGTATTACTAATAATTTGAATATATACTGTACTTTATAATTAAAAAAATCTAATCGACCCTACTACAATACCCATTTTCTACTCCGCAACGATCTAATACTATTACAAATTCACTTTCTGCAATGCGTTACTCAGGTCATTAATTTTAAATGGCTTCCGAATAATAGCACTAACACCGTATGTCCTGTAATCAGCAATTATCTGATCACCTACACTGCCGGTACACAAAATTATTTTTGTACCAGGATATAAACCTAATAACACGCTTATTGCATCCTCTCCACTCATTCCATTAGCCACTTTTAAATCCATTATAACGGAATTAAAAGGCTTATTTATCGCTATTGCATTCTTGAATAACGCTATCGCCTCACTACCATTACTGGCAACCTCGACCTCATAATGAAGATGATTCAGCATTTTTGAAAGAATATCTCTTATATCCTTTTCATCATCCATCACCAGTATTCTGCCGTTATCCACCCTTGAATTTACCTACAAATTCCTTCTTTTGAATAAAACATATATCAAATTGAAACCAATAAAAAAAGGCGCAATCAGATACGCCTCAAAAGAGAACGTTCCGATTGCGCCTTCAACTTACAGAGGACTAATGCCCTGTACGCTAAGGCGGCCTGCGATAATTTGCAGGCCATCTTTAGTTTCTAATTACATACAATTGACCGTAATCAACCGTATTACTTTTCAAAATGAGATTATCAACTTATTAATGGATCATATTAGTCACATAGTAACATTATGTATCTGAATATTCAATCTAAAATATGCCACTAAATTGTCACTAAAAATCACTCATCTTTTCATCATGCTCAATAATCCTGTTTTCTCCCATCGGAATTAAAGAATCAGAATCTATATTCTCACCATTCTTCCGGCTACTTGCTAGCTGCCGAGAGGAAGA
>CAYTLC010000033.1:2025-18492 GCA_964438395.1 uncultured Candidatus Scalindua sp. | reverse complement strand
CCCATGGCCCTATGACTACGGTGGGAATTGAAAAAAACAGCAATCCCTTTTTCTAAATGAATTATTTTCAGTTTCACTGATCACCGCCCCACGCCTGTGAGATCAATTCTATGAAACCCGACGAGAACACAATACCCAAATCAACATTCAACTCTTTTTTTACAAAGAGCAACAGCCATCTCCATACAGACGGATTCAAGGAGTGGATCTTCTATCCTGGAATGTTATTTCATGATACGGAGGCATGGTGGATCGATAACGGTGTCAGACCCACACCTCACGAGGGAGTAGACCTCTGCTTTTATAGAGACAACACAGGGCAGGTTCGCCGCATTGAAAGCGGAACAAAGATCCCTGTAGTGTACACTGGAGATATAGTTCACATCCACGATGACTTTCTGGGAAAATCAATATATGTAAAACACAGCATGAACAGTAAAAGCGGGAACACCCTTTATACCATATACGGACATACCGTTCCACAGAGCCACTGTGTTATCGGTACAAGAGTACATGAAGGAGATATCATTGCAGAGGTAGCTGCCATATCAGATGAAAGTAAAGTCCTCCCACACATCCATATAACTACGGCATGGATCCACAAATCACTCTCATGCAAGAGACTCAATTGGGAGACCATTTGGAGCTCCAAATCTGTCACCCTCTGTAATCCACTGGAATATATCGACACCAGGTAGTAAGTACTTAAAAATGAAACCCAAAGAACTTTCTGAAAAAAGAAGATTTTATGATCTAATAGTATATAATTGAAGCAACAGTCCAATTACATTATAAATAACTCCGAGAACGCTACATGAATACAAGACCGCCTAAAATATTTTTTCCCAGAACCCGTTCACTATGGTTCGGGCTCACCCTTCCATACCGGGCTCTTAAACTGATATTTATCAATAAATCTTTGCTGTTCTGGAGTGTGCTTCCACTGGCATTGACATTTATACTTTTTATCTATGGTATTAGCCAATTACAGGATTACGCAATTTCACTTCTCCAGGAGTACATTGCCAGGCTTGGTTTTGATCCTGCAGGGCTGATAGGCAGGTTTTTTATGCTGTCCGGAAAAATGATATTGTGGATGGTTGCGGCTTTGACATTTATTTTTACCAGCAGTATTGTCGCCTCCCCATTTAATGATATACTGGCTGAAAGGTCCGAGAGGGTTACTGAGATCCCCTTACCGTCGGTTACAAAAAAGACGCTGAAAGCTCATGCTAAACTTATCGGGATAGATCTGTTCAAAACAGCAATTGCATTCATTGCAGCTGTCTTTGCCGTAATATTCTGCTGGGTACCGGTTGTAAACATATTTGCCTTTATTCTCGCTTTTCTGCTTGTCACATTCCAGTACATCAGCTATCCGCAGACCAGGAGAAGTATAGGCCTAAGACAGGGAGCCAAATTTCTATGGCATCACATCTATGCCTGTACCGGTTTTGGAGCGATACTAACATTTCTTTTTGCAATTCCCTTTCTGTCTAGTTTCATACTTCCACTAGCAGTGGTTGGGGGTACGCTCCTGGCTGCAAGGGCGCCGGGATCATCACAAATATCACCGCTGAAATAAAGATAGCACCTTCTATAGAAGCGACTAAGTCAGTTATTAGTTATTGGCAAGTCTGTTGAAATGTAGGTTTCATCCCCGGGCGGGTGCCCGGGGATGGAGGAGCGTATAATAAAACTGTCCTAATTTGTATAGCGCGCCTTGAAATCTGCCTGACGGGCTTTTCTTCTTTCCTTCTCTGCTGGATCCATTTTATCCACATACCATCTGTGGTTTTTGCTATTAAGGATCTCATCAAGGCAATTTGCGGTTGCCTCGGCAGCTGCAACTTGTACCGAGTCACCCGAATTAACACCCTTTTCGATCAACTCTTCAAGTTCCGGGATAAAGTGAGAATAGAAGTTCTTGGCAAGGTCGTATGTCCCATGCCAGTGTGTCCAGTCGGGACCGTTCATTGCTGCCCCATGCCTTGCGCGCCTGCCCTCGTGATGCCAGAGCTCAAACCAGGTAAAATCAATCGGGTTAGAAAACTTTACGGCCTTGCGAAGCGGAGCGGACACTGCCATGAGTTCCTTCCCGGGACTTGCATACTTATCATGGTACATTTCAATAAGTCCATCATACTGGATGTAAAACCCGTCAATAAACTTCTGGTTATGACAGTTGAGACATACATCCTGCATATTCGTTCTTCTTGTCTGCCAGTTTACGTTGGCACCCGGAAGCCCCATCTTCTTATCAGCCACCTCCGGACGCACTGACATCATGGGCCTGTTATTCCATGAAATACGCATCCCCACATCATGATTAACCGGTTGGTTCGGGGTTGCTGACATGTGGCATGTTGCACATGTTGGCGCCGCATTATAATCTTCACCTACAATCCACTTAGGATTGTCCATATTCATTTTATCGATATTTGCATGAAATGCTATACCATGTTTTGACTCCTCATAGATCTCAATCTGAGGATGATCCGGGCCCATGTGACACTTACCACAGTTTTCCGGATATCGCGCCTGTTTAGCTGAAAAAGTATGACGAGAGTGACAGGCAGAACACGAACCTCTTGATCCGTCAGGATTAATTCTTCCTATTCCTGTATTCGGCCAGGTTGCAGGATCCAAACTCCCATCCTCCAGAACCTTCACCACACTTCCATGGCACTGCCAGCATCCGTTTACAGCTGCGGCAGAAACACCTTCAGGAAATCCGGCTGTTACAAACCCCTGGTTTCCCTCTACCACCTCTGCAAGAACATTATCCAGAGAGCCCATTATATTTCCTGCAAAAGCATGGTGGGATTCAGAAAACTCCTTCACCTCTCGCTCATGGCATTTACCACAGTCACGCGGGCTTACAATTATTGAAATAAGTTTTCCGCGGTATGTAGTACCATCCTTCAACCGAACATCATGCTGGAATGCATCCGCATCCCCTTTCTCGGCAGCATGGCACTCATAACATCCTATATTTGCCATTTGGTGTTTGCTGGCTCCCCACTGTTGATACAGGGTCCTTGATTCTTCTTTGTGACACTTGATACACTCTGCTGACTCAGGAGTAATCTCCTTTGGCGAGAAAGTTCCCGCGACAGAGGTAACACTGCTCAGCAGTAATCCTGCCAGTAGAACAAATGAGAAACTGCGTAAATGCTTCATAATTATGACACCTCCATCAAGAAATTAAGAATAAACAATTTATTATATTCCATTATTGGCCTGTTAAAATTAAGTACAAATAGAAGGCTATTTGTCATTCGTGCTATGAAAATCACCAGAAATTATCGGGATTGCAAGATGCAGCATCCAGCTGAAAAGAAGAATACCGGTTGCCCATATCCCTACACAAACCATGGTTTCATTACCTGTCGGCAGATACTCCACAATCTCACCCAGTGGTGTCGGCAGGAAACCGGGGATAATAAGCCCCGGCCCTTTTTCAATCCAGATTCCCACGGCTGCCAGTATACACGCAAGATTAAGCCAGCCGAAACTGCCAGGCTTTCTGGACAATTTACTGAAAAGTATTGTTACAGCACCAAACTCCATCGCCATCGCCGACCATATCCATGGCACAAGCGCATTGTGACCGTGAAGACCGAAAAAGAGATATCGCGCACTCGCACTATGCAGTGACTGACTGTAGAACTCCTTAAAAAGCTCACACCCTAAAAGGAAAAGGCTGATCACCAATGATATTGTCACAATCTGCCTGAGCAGTATAAAAACTCTATCCCCAATGTGATACCCTGTTAAGCTTCGTATAATCTGAAATGCGACTATCATGAGTGCCGGCCCCGCAGTAAAGGCGGATGCTATGAAACGCGGTGCCACAATTGCCGAATTCCAGAACGGCCTGCCCGCAAGTCCAACATAAAGGAAAGCGGTCACAGTGTGAATTGATATTGCCCAGGCAATGGAGAGAAAAATAAAAGGGATATACAGCATCTTATTTGGTTTCCTACCCAGATACTTCATATACAAAAGATAACCGCAAACATGCGCGTTTATCGCCAGGTATCCCAAAAGGACAACAACATCCCAACTCAACATTGACACAGGAAAGTTAAAACGCCCTATCCCGGGTATCAAATGCCAGAACCGTCCCGGTCGACCCAGATCAACTGTAACAAAGAGCATACACATTATCATTACGGCAACGGCAAACAACTCCCCGAAGATAACGATATTATGCATCTCTTCATCTTTGTAGAGATATGCTGGTATTACAAGCATGACCGCAGCGGCAGCCATCCCAACTAAGAATGTGAAATTGGCAATATAGACACCCCAGGAAACCTGGTCGGTCATCCCGGTAGTTGCAAGGCCATCAACAAACTGATTACAGTATGCCCTGAGACCAAACATCGCAATGATCGAAAGAAAGATCATCCAGGCATAAAAGGCTCCACGCCCGTTGAAACTATGCCTTACCGCACGCACCAGGAACAACCCATAATTATAGAAAAAATCGGTAATATCTTCTTTCTCAACAACCTTCACTTTACGTTTTCCCATATTTTCTCTTTTCCATATTCTCTCTATGCAGATTTAATTAATATTTTTCTAAAGCTTTTGCGCGTTTTCGGATTACTAATTATTTGTCAAACCAGTAGTAAAATTTTGGCCGTGTTCCCATCTCCTCCTTAAGCACGTAGACCCTTTTTTCGCGAAGGATATTCCTGATAACACTATCCGGATCCAGAAGATTCCCAAACTGTCTTGATCCTGTCGGGCAAGCCTCAGCGCATTTCGGAAGAAGGCCCTTACGGGTTCTTCCCAGACAAAATGTACACTTCTCCATTGTCCCCTTGGAACGGGTTCTATTACCAAGATATGCCATATCCGGATTGACTTCTTCCTTTGGTATCTTCGGTTCAGAGAAGTTAAATCTTCGGGCCCAATAAGGGCATGCAGCCTCGCAATAACGACAGCCTATACACCAGTCATAGTCAATCACGACAATCCCATCATCATCCTTCCATGTCGCACCCACCGGGCACGCCTTGACACATGCCGGATTTTCACACTGCTGACACTGCACCGGCATATAATATTTCCCTTCAGCCGGTACTTTGTCCGGTGCATAATAGTGATCCGACTTCTCAAGATCAAAAGTGCCTTCCGGCATCTCTAAAACCCTGATATATTGAATTTCAGGATCCCGCGATTGATTATTCTCCTCAACACAGGCATGCACACACCGCCTGCAGCCAACACAGCGGCTTATATTCAGTGCATACGCAAATTGAACCCCGGGGATAGGTTTTGGATCTTTTACAGTAACATCTACCCCATGACGCTCTTTAAGCTCCCCCTCAATGCGCTCCAGTATCCGATCCATCCTTTCCGGAGTAAGACGCTCATAATGCTGCTGGAAGAAACCTTCCAGAGAAGTATCATTCTTGAATTTACGCAGAGGCAGCATGGCCGTAGTAGTGCCTCCAATCAAGAGGGCACCCAGCGCACTGGCCTTTAAAAAACCTCTTCTGGTTACAGGCTTAAGCGCTTCCTTCTTTGCGGCAGCCTTCTTTCCGCATCCAGCACTCTTCTTACCCGAACCTTTTTTATTACTCTTTTCAGACATTAATGTGATCCATTTCCTTTCTTTCTACCGGGAATCGTTGGACCCGGCATTGGAACCAGTTGCGGGAATCCGGGATCATGAGGATCATGGCATTCAGTGCAGACCAACAGATGCCACCCTTTTCTATTACTGTTCCACGAAACACTCACACGACCGTGTACACCGATCATCCAGTCTCGATAAACCATGCCGTGGCATTTCGAGCAGAGAATTTCAGGCCTGTTCGAGGGTATCTCATTCCCATCATTTGTAACATAAGCATTTCTATTTTCCTTATGATGGCAGTTCATACAGTTATCGTTACTTCCGTGATTCAGCTTCAGATCCACATGTTCAGCAACTCTGTTCTTCCCGCTTCCCTCTGTATCGAATACCCGGTGGCACTCATTACAGGTATATTCAAAGAGAGGCTCACGCCGTAATTTCAGAGAACGAAGAAAACCCTGCACCGGCGAATAATCGACAACGTTTCTCTTTGACCCGGACACCTCAGTCTGCTCCATTGCTAAAACACCACGGGCAGAGAGAGACATAATGCAGAGCAGGAGAGACAAAGCCACAGTCTTTAACACCATCTTCCCCGTACAACATTCCATCCTCATTGCTTTTTCCATAGAAGACCTCTTGCTTGAAAATTAATATAGTATTGCTGTAATCTAGATAGCTATTAGCGAATGAAATGCCAACCTCTACCATAATCATAACTGCCATAATCACATGAATATAAGATTTGACTGGCGGTGGATGAACTGAAATGTGTAACGAAGTGTGTCTATTGTATAAACAGACAGTGTTGGATAATTATCCAAAAGCAGACTCTACCCTCTTGCTTCTCGCTTCTTGCGCCATGCCTCTATGCTCTATCGCCTTCTATCAATTCCTTGAGGAGCTGCTTTCCCTTCCGGTTATCAGGGTTGATGGCCAATAGATAATCAAGCCTCTGCCTGACTACATCTTTTTGAACTCCATTAAACTTTGAACGATATTGTAAATATTGAGTCTCTGCAAGCGCCATATGCACCTCTTCCTGAAATGGATTAAGTGAAAGTACTTTTTTGTAAGCCGCTGATGCTTCAGCATAATTCTCTACACTCTTATAAACCGAACCCAGATGATTACATGCATCCGCATTATCGGGATCCAGTTCAATCACTTTTTTAAAGAGTTTTATGGCCTGATCATTATCACCGAGCTGCACACACAGGTTACCAGTATTCAAAAGTGCCTTTAAATGATCAGGGTCTCTGTCAAGGACACCCTTATATTCCTCCAGCGCTTCATCAAACATATCATAATTGTCATAAAGTACCGCAAGGCAGAATCGAGGTGAAATATTTTCAGGATCCTGTCTGATTGCCTTGTTATACTGCTTAACAGCACCGTGATAGTTGCCTTCTAACTCAAGGACTTTAGCGAGATTAAGCATGGTCTCAACATTACGCGGGTCTAGCACTGATGCCTGCCCATATGCCTGCCTGGCACATCCGAAGCGCGCCATCCCTTCATACACATATCCCAGGTTATTGAAAGCTTCAGGATTCTTCGGTTCGAGCTCAACCACATCCTGGAAACATTTTGCGGCCCGCTCATAATCTTTTTCTGCCAGATAGATAAATCCCAGATTCACATACGCATCGGTAAGTTTATCATCATATTTTATACTTTTCCTGTAGGCAGCTATTGTCTTATCGCGTTTTGACCCGATATTGTCATACCGGCACCCTTTTAAAAACCACCATCGGGCCAGGTTCTTTTTCTGCATCAATTGACACCCTTACCTATCTACTAATCTTGCAAAGTACAAACTTTTTTATTTCATTCCATATGGGAACAGGATCTGCCGAGGCAGCCACCTTTGTTAATTCACTATTATTTCTGAGCGCCTGGGCGGCTATCGTACCAGCCAGTTTGTTACACTGATCCTGGTCTGAACCTCTTGCCTCCTCAATAAGACTGGAAGAGATATCTAGCTGGAACCTGCGGCCTCCAATATCTACCTCATCGTTCTCTTCTTCCTCCTCACCATCATCAGCGGCAGTAGTATCGTCATGGTTTGTCTGTTCATCTGCAAGACGAACCCCTTCCGGAAACATTCCGACTTTCTGTGCTATCCCGTTAAGAATAGCAGACTCCTTTTCTGTAGTTTCTTTTGTACATACCAACACCTCTTTATCCACAGACTCTTCCGCTCCTTGCAACTGTGCCTTCTCTCCATCACTCTGTAAGCACAATACCGGTTCCAGCTCTGTATCATTTGCACCAAACGACTCAACTGAGTTTTCACCTTGACTCTCAGAGCCTGCTTTCGCGCTCTCTTGACATTCATTAACAGACCCAGGAGTGGCTTCATTCTCATGCCGTTTTCTTTGCCTTCTCTTTGCCCCGACAGGACGCGTTATCTTCTTGAAACGATCCCCGATCTGCCGAACTATTTCACCGTTTATTTCTGTCAGCTCATTTGTTTCTCCGGCCTTCAAAGACAGCTTACATATTTTATTGATCAGACGGGGCACTCCATGCTCCGAACATTCCCACATTACAGGAAAAGCATCTTCCGTAAAAATTTTTCCTGACCCTCCTGCGCGCTGCAAGCGAGTCTCAACATAGGTTTTTAACTGTTCCTCTGCAGGTATTTTTTCTATCCTGCAATAAGTCCCTATTCTCTGAAAAAAGTTAGCTTTTTTCGGATGCTCCAGTCGTTTGGCCAGTTCCATCTGGCCCACAAGCACCATGGTGAACAGATTCCTGCTATCCTCCTGCATATTTGTTAAAAGCCTTAAATCTTCAAGTTTCCTAGGCGACATAACATTTGCTTCGTCAATGAAAATAAGAACCTTCTTTCCCTCATCACTGGTCTCAAACAGAATCCTGTTAAATATCTCCAGCAGGTCATCCTTTTTTCTCTCCTCACACGGCTTACCTGTTATCTGGCCTATGATCTCCCTCAATATCTGCACAAATGTAGTACTAGGATTGGTAATTAACGCAATTTTATATTTTTCACTACCAAGTGAATCTATGACAATGCGAATGGACATAGTCTTACCCAGCCCCACATCTCCGACTATCACAGACATACAGTCCTCTCCCTCCTCTATGGCAAACTGCGTCTCAGCTATGGCACTCTCCATAGAAGTATGACAGGCGGCATACATTGTTGGATCAGGAACATTATCAAATGGTGACTTTTTCAAATTCCAATATTCGTAATACATGATTTTTCCCTCATTAAAAGATTGTTCTTATTTTTCAATATTTTCGGTTAGATAATTAAGGACGTCCTGAAAAGAGAAACGCCGGAGCCTGCCGAGCTTATAACTTTTAAGCTTTCTCTCTCTTACAAGCCTCATTAAAAAACCGGCACTCACCTGAAGCATTCTGCACGCCTCCTTCGTTGTAAGTAGTTTCATGCTGTCGGCATCACCAAAATGAAAGTTAAGAGAGGTCTGTCCATCTGCCTTCTTCATGTTCAAGACAAAGCTCTTTGCGTCATGGTCGTCAATGGACTTTAAATACTCATTTGACTGCAGCAGCTCAGATTGCTCAGATGTAAGATTCAGAGAGAGCTTATCACTCTCCTCATCAGCCGGACTCGTAAACTCATAATCTGCCCTGCCATAAACCTCTCGATTATTTACCGGCATGAAACTCCTGCCATGCCTCTGTCCGTTAGAGATACCACTTCTCCTTTTTACAATGCATATCTTTTCCATAAATCACCTGACCAATAAATTCCAATAATAAAAATAACTATTCCGCTTAATATAACCCGGACACCCAATATGAAATTTGTTCTGCCTCTCTGCATCACAAAAACAGTACCAATCGCAGAGACAAAACAGATACATTCATAACTGCATTCGCAATTAACATTTACAGGAACAGGCGATGGAGAGGGCAGAATTTGAAACAAATACCGGTTGTTCTATAGTGAAGCAGAACGATGCACACGCTTGTTCCATCCCGAAACAGATACCGTCAAATCAGGAAATCACGGATGGCAAAAACAGGACTGACCCTTCACCATACAGTATTTTGTCTGTCATAATTATTGCTGCAGATGAGTCTTAGCAAGAAGACACTATAGTTTATTTGTGTGACTAGGAACTTTGGCCTGATACTTGCTCTTAAAAAACATCTTACTCTTACTGAAATGACGATTTCATAAGGAGTAAATATATTCTGAATTGCAGTAAAGCTTCAAGACAGTTTCTTATTAACCTGAAAAAGGCAAACCATTCGAAAGCGTGGGACGCAAAACCGTTGGCCTAAGTCCTCTTATAAAAAGGATACGGTGGCAACGCTGCCAGGCATATGCAGGATCTCCGGAACTGCGTCTTGCATGGTAAATCAAGCAAAGGAGAAAATGCGATATGAACTTTAATTTTATTAGCCCAAAACGCAGGACCTGGCCAACTCACCTCAGCCACCCTGTTACACGCTCTATTTCAAGTATAGCGGTATTACTGTCATTTATACTGATGAGCTCAATTGCCTGGGGACAGCTGGCGACAGAAGACCTCGACACACACACTCCGGAGCAATTAGTCTACAAACTTTTGGGCAGCGGCATTACCGTCTCAAACATCTCCTATTCAGGAGCAGCTCAATCCGCAGGTACGTTTAACGGCGGTACAGGAATCATCGGCTTTAACGAAGGAATAGTTCTCAGCAGTGGCGATATAGTCAATGCAATCGGGCCTAACAAATCTGATTTTATCACTACCGATAATCAACTTCTCGGTGATAGCGATCTGGACACATTGATCCAGGGTTATAAGACCTACGACGCCACAATTCTGGAATTTGATTTTATTGCTCAGAGCAGCGATGTGATCTCTTTCCAGTACGTGTTCACGTCAGACGAATACAACGAGTACACCAATACAGCATTTAACGACGTATTCGGATTCTTTCTCAATGGTGCCAACGTAGCACTACTGCCGGGCTCGGATGCAGCTGTCTCTATAAACAATGTCAACGGAGGCAACCCGTATGGTACTGCCGCAAGCAATTCACAATACTACATTAATAACGACCTCAGCGACGGCGGTGGATTTATAGACACTGAAATGGACGGACTTACCGTTGTATTTTCAGTAGATGCACACGTAGTCCCGGGAGAGACTAACCACATAAAACTCGCAATTGCAGACGCGGGTGACAGGATACTGGACTCAAACGTCTTCCTCAAGGCTGACAGCTTCGTAAACGAACAGCCGGATACTGATGGCGATGGCATCCCTGATTCAGAAGATAACTGCGTAATGGTCTTTAACCCTGAGCAGCAAGATAGCGATGGCAATGGTATAGGCGATGTATGCGAAGTAATTGATCCGGAAAATCCTGAGCTAAGCTTCTCCAGGATAACAGGTGGTGGAACAGTTGCCGCAGCAGACGGTGGCAAACCGCATCATCACAGTTTTGGATTTAATATCAGGGAAGTAACGGACGGGCTGGAAGTAAAGCTCGAATACAACAGCAACCACACAGGAAAGGCAAGCTCTAAGAAGGGAGAGGCAAGTCCTCTTCAGATTAAGATCAGAGGTCTGGCCAGTAATGTGGTTCCGGTTGAGACATATGCCGGAGTTGGTGTTGAGTTCGATGCGATCTGTACAGTTCGTACGTTGAATTCTGACAATGAACGCAAAAAGCAGATGTGTCATGTACGTATTGTCGACAACGGTGAACCCGGTACCGGCAATATGAAGAAGGGTACACCTGCTGATGAATTTGAAATTACGATTTTTGATTTTGATGACAGTTCTACCGTAATACACTCATCAGGTGATGATGCTTCACTTACAAGAGGCAACATCAAGTCGCACAAGTAGTAGATTTATTTTATGCCGGGTCGCTCTGCAAAGACGGCCCGGCGTAAACACATTACATTCTACAGTTTAGACGGCTGTTTTCTTAGTACCTTGACCGTGGCATCTTTTGTCCTGGAAAATCCATGTCTAGTCTTTGCTATTGCAAAACACCCCCCCTCTTTTATAATAATCTTATAAAAATAAACCACACACAATATAGAGCAAAATGAAAGACAGTAATAAAAACAAAAGAGCGGCTTATAAGCGAGATAAAGGAGCTTCGCGACTCGCTGGGAAAGCAAATTTCCGAACGCAAACGTGTAGAGAATGCACTGTCTGAATCTGAGGGGAAATACAGAAAATTGATAGAAACTGCAAACGACGCTATTTTCATAGCAAATGCCGAAACAGGAATTATTCTTGATGTAAACAGACGGGCTGAAGAATTGATGAATATACCTGCTGATGAGATCATAGGTATGCACCAGAAGCAACTCCATCCGGAAGGTGATGCGGAAGAGTACAAAAAGATTTTTAGAGAACATATTCAAAGAGAAAATGGAATATCTGAAGAGATCGTTGTGTGTCGTAAAGACGGGCATCAGATTCCTGTGGAAATTAGTGCAAGTGTTATAGAGTGGAATGGCAAAAAAGTAGTTCAGGGCATCTTCAGAGACATCACCGGGCGGAAACGCATAGAGGATGCGCTGAGTCAAAGCAAAGAACATATGCAGTACATTCTTGATAATACCACGTCTGTTATTTATATTAAAGATACTCATGGTAGATACATCTTAGTGAACCGCCAGTACCAGAACCTGTTTCATATCTCTAAAGAGGAGGCAGTAGGCAAGACTGATTATGATGTCTTTCCTAAAGAAACGGCTGATGCTTTTCAGGTCAACGATAGAAAGGTACTCAGAACCCAGGCTCCATTGGAAATAGAGGAAGTTGCCCTTCATGATGACGGGCCACACACATATATTTCAATAAAATTTCCACTTTTTGATTCGAATGGAATTGCTTGTGGGATATGTGGAATTTCGACAGACATCACAGAGAGGAAGGAGGCAGAGGAAATATTACAGGAGCAGAAAGAGGCTTTAGAGCAAAAGAACATAGCCCTTAGTGAAATTCTTGGACAGATCGAGATTGAAAAGAAACAGATAAAAGACAATGTAGTTACCAATGCAGAAAACCTGCTATTGCCTATTATACAAAAACTTAAACTCACCGGGGAATCACGCAAGTATGTACAACTACTGCAAAAGAACCTGCAAGAGCTAACATCCTCTTTTGGTACAAAGCTGACCGAAAAGGGTGCCAAATTAACTTCCAGAGAGATTGAGGTTTGCGATATGATAAAAAATGGACTTACAAGCAAAGAGATCGCAGGTCTTTTAAATATCTCACTCCGAACAGTAGAAACACACCGCATCAAAATCAGAAATAAACTAGGCATAATTAACAAGGACCTCAACTTATCATCTTTCCTGAAAACACTTTAGCCAAATAACCCCACTATATATGACTACGTACAATGCATACGTATATCATACGTACTCATACCATGTTGACTTTCGCATAATATTAGATATTCTAAACAATTTGCAGTTTCTAGCCAGACCAGATATGGCAAGAATGTTATTTGTGACCATTAAGAAAGATCATTCCAAAATAGTACGTCTGTAAGCATAACAGCAAATTAGAGAGCAATGCATGCAGATGATAATTAATTTTTCTATCTGTCCGTCTTGTAGTTTTTTATTTCTGCCCACTATCTTTTGTGTATCAAAGGCCAGGCCTATACTGACAAAATCGTGAAAAATCTTAATTATTAAGAATGATTGAATGGGAAGACAAATATAGTGTCGGAGTGTCAATAATTGATGAAGAGCACAAGAAGCTCATCGACATCATAAATAAGGCTATTGATGCAAAGCAAAACAGAGACAATCCGGAGGAAATATCTGAAATATTAAATGAAATGATGAAATACACACATGAACATTTTAAGAACGAAGAGGCGTATATGGTAAAGTTTAATTATCCAATGTATCAATACCATAGAGAAGAACATCTCGATTTCTCCATGAGAACGCTCTCTTATCAAAGCAGAGTAACAAACGGTGATTATGATGTCGCAAATGAAATACTTGAATACCTGAAGCGGTGGCTGGTTAACCACATTCAAAAGACTGATAAAGAGTATACTGGATGCTTCAATAAAAACGGACTCAAATAAAATATGTAAACATGTCTACCTTCTAAAGACCCGCTTACATATTTCTTGAATAAAATAGAGCCAACATTGAACGAAAAAAAAATAGTACTTATTGAAGATAACCCGGACCATGCGGAATTGATCGCAGAAGCTCTTGGGGACGGAGACGCTGAAAACAACATTATCTTATTAAGCAGTGGCAAGGAAGCCATAGATTTTTTTGAGGGATGTAGCGTTGAAGACCAGATAGAAAACAGAATCAGGCTAATTGTAGTAGATCTTAAATTGGCAAAAATTGGAGGAATGGATGTCCTTAAGTTTTTTAAAACGAATTCAAGGTACAACAAGATACCCGTGATCATTTTTTCAGCAACTTCTGATCAGGAAACGATTGATGAAGCGTATAAAAATGGAGCTAACGGTTATTTTATCAAACCTATTGATCATGCAGAATTTGTGGAAAAGATAAAAATCCTGAAAAAATGCTGTTAGATTCAGCTACGCATTACACCATAATTCACTCCCTGCCCGACAATCAATAATTTTTTTTCGACCTGTATATTTTATTATTTACTTCCTTCCCTGTTCGCCGGTTTGCCTGGCGGAAATTCCTTAATTATTCCATCTGTCTTTTATCCTTGTCCTCGGCGCCTTCTGTCCGGGGAGCGTCCAATTTTCTCCTTTTCCCTTCCTGTCCTCGGCGTTTTCCAGTCCGGGGAGCATCTCCCCGCCCAACTCACACCAAAATTTACGACTAGAAATTCTGGGATGAAAATGGTATGTTTCTCATCATGTGTACCGTACTGTTGCCATCTTATATTACTTATTCTGTAAGAAAATCCGGAGTTTACCCATATGCTAAAAAGAGATAAAAAAGCTGAGTTTCTTGAAGTCGGTATTGTCTCCATGAAATATCAATTTACTACCGATAAAAAATTCAGCAAAAGCCCGCTGTCCAAATCTAAATATATAAAGTTATTAGAACTGCAGAGCAGTGACCCGGTAAAAGTTATGGCAGAAGAGGATACCGGCAATAATTGGTGGATGTTTCAGGATGAATTCTTTATCGAGGATGACAACCTTAATGCGGATGACGTAAAAGCCTTTGCCCTTAAAGGAACTAGAAAGAAAAAATGAGAAGCTGTTTATCCTAAGTACCTACCCTTGCATTTCGATTGTTTCACCTTTATCGTTCCATACCACCGTTTTAGATTACCAGACTCTCACACAAAAGCACAAAAACCACCATGGTCAATTATTATAACTTAAATGTATCAGACACAATCAAATCGATAGGCACCTCTCAGAAAGGCTTGTCTGAAGAAGAGGCAAAGAAGAGACTGAAAGAGTACGGCAGCAACGAACTGAAACATAATGAGAAGATCTCACCATTTCAGATTTTAATCAGGCAGTTTACTTCATCTATTGTTTTTATCCTTCTGGCCGCCCTCATCATCTCACTTCTGATCGGAGAAAAACTGGACGCTATTGTCATCTCAACGATAGTTGTCCTTAATGGCATTTTCGGATTTGTTCAGGAATTTAAGGCGGAAAAAGCTATTGAGGCACTGAAAAAGCTAACCGCACTGAAGGCTAAGGTTATAAGGAACGGAATAGAGACAGAGATAGATTCAAGAGAATTGGTTCCAGGAGATATAATTCTCTTAGAGACAGGAAGCAAAGTCCCCGCCGATGCAAGACTGATTGATATTGCCGCATTCCAGATTGACGAAGCGTCATTAACCGGAGAGTCTGTTCCGTCCAATAAGACCACCGATCCTCTTGAGAATAATATATTGGTAAACGATCAGAAGAACATGGTGTTTATGGGAACAATTGTAACAAGAGGACATGCAAAGGCCGTTGTTACAGGCACCGGCATGAATACGGAGATAGGTAAGATCGCGGACATGGTACAGGAAGTAGAAGAGAAACTGTCTCCTTTACAGGTAAAACTGAAAAAATTTGGTAGATGGCTCGGTGTTATTACTATAGGAATTTGCCTGGTCGTCTTTGGAGTGGGAGTTCTGAGAGAATATCTGATAACAGATCTGTTTGAAAGATCTTTTGTGGCAGAAATGTTCCTGGCTTCTGTGGCCCTGGCTGTTGCGGCCATACCTGAAGGTCTCCCTGCTATTGTGACTATCTCTCTGGCTTTTGGTGTCAGAAGAATGGCAAACCGCAATGCTTTGATCAGGAAACTTCCTGCTGTTGAAACACTCGGCTGTACTAATATCATCTGTTCCGACAAAACAGGAACTTTAACAAAAAACGAGATGACCGTCAGGGATATTTATGCTAATAACACGCTGACAGAGGTCAGCGGTGATGGTTATACACCCGAAGGCAGTTTTATGCAGGCAGGCGATGAGGAGGTAAACATTTCTGATCTTGAACTGTTATTCAGGAGCAGCATTCTGTGTAATGATTCGAGGTTGAACCGTAATGATAGATGGGAGATATTCGGGGATCCTACAGAAGGTGCCCTACTTGTCTCTGCCGGAAAAGCCGGTTTTAAGAAGAGCGAATTGGAGAGCCTTTTCCCCAGGTTAGATGAAATTCCTTTCGACTCTGAAAGGAAATGCATGACAACTATTCACAGGATTAACGAAGAATACACTGCTTATATTAAAGGAGCACCGGATGTAATCCTTGATAACTGTAAATACATCTCCATAAACGGCCGGGTAAAAGAGATAACCGAAGAGGACAAGAACAGAATCCTTGATGCTAACCGTGAGATGGCAAACAGGGCCTTGAGGGTTTTAGGATTTGCGTATAAGACATTAAATGAAAAATATACAACTGAACCTGAAGAG
>CAYTLC010000033.1:0-1925 GCA_964438395.1 uncultured Candidatus Scalindua sp. | reverse complement strand
GCCAAGGAAGCCTCTGATATGGTATTGACAGATGACAACTTTGCTTCGATTGTGAATGCGGTGGAAGAGGGAAGAGGAATTTACAACACCATAAGACAATTTGTCCAGTATACTCTCTCTTCAAATTTTGGAGAGATACTTGTTATTTTCCTGGCAATACTCATTGGATGGCCTCTCCCGTTAATCGCTATTCAAATACTCTGGGTAAATTTACTGACAGACGGGCTACCGGGCCTGGCGCTTGGCCTGGATCCTTTCAGCAAAGATATAATGGAAAGACCACCCAGAAAAAGGGATGAAGAGATAATGTCTAAAGATGTTATTTACAACATCTTAATAGTCGGTGTTGTAATGGGGACAGGAACGCTGCTTATGTTTCACGGTTATGGAGTTGAGGCTATCAAGGCGAAATCTATTGCCTTCACTACCCTCGTAATGTTCCAGTTATTCAACGTATTAACTTATAGAGCGAGAAACTTTAAGATAGATTTCAAGACAAGTAAATATTTAACCGCCTCAGTTGTAATTTCACTATTGATGCAGTTTGCTGTGCTTTATACTCCTTTAAATGTCGCTTTTAAAACTGTTCCTCTTGGACTGTTTGACCTGATTAAGATACTCCTGGTATCAGGCTCATTGTACCTTATACTTGAAACAAGAAAGGTGTATATGAACTATCTGGAAGCAAAACGAATATAGAAGAACAGCCTTTACTTTCATCTTGATTGCAGCACACTTAAGTGGTTATAATTCCCAAATCTGTCAAACAGAGCCACAAAAGTGAAAAATATATAATTTTTGCTTACTTTATATTGTAACAGGAACTCTTTCAGTTCGGAGAAATGAACATGCATATGAAGTGGACAGCAGATTGCAGATTAGGAATCCCTGATATTGATTCTCAGCACAGACTATTGTTTGCGATAGCTAATGAGCTACTGGATATCGAAAACCCGTTGGAACAACAACAGGAATTCAAATACATGATTGATCATTTGAGGAATTATGTAAAAGATCACTTTCAAACTGAAGATAAGCTTATGGAAGATATAAAATACCCTGAACGTGAAGAACATATTAAAATGCATAATGATATTATTGAGGAAATTAATAATACATTAAAATCCTGTACTGACTTACGCACACTTAAAGAGAATTTGCAGTTATTAATGTCCAATTGGATTAAAGATCATATTTGCGAAGAAGACAAAAGATACTCAAAATGGTATCACCAAAACAGACAGCATGAACCTGAGGATTCTGCTTGACACATTAGCTACCCAATCTTTCTCCATCCGTTAACCCTGGCCTCTTCATTTCAAATTTACGACATAAAAAGATAAGGAGAAACGCAAAATGGAAACATTCGTCATAATAGCAACTGTCGGTGCAGGGTTTATATTTCTTTTCTGGTTTATCCTGAATGTAAGAGAAGAGAACCGCAGACTTTTAAAGAAACAGGAAGATTTATTAACAAAAATTGAAGAAGCACAGAACGAAGGGTTTAAGGTATTGAAAGAGGGGCAAAGTACACTGTCAAAAACTATGTATAAACTTGATCTGGAAGAGAGGGCAGGACTGAAAACGCTGGAAGAGATATCGAAGAAAACCGGGGAGAAAAAAGAGGAGAAGCCGGAACAGAAATAAAAAGGAATTCACCGCGAAGGGCGCGAAGTATAAATAAGTGTGCTAAAGTTTAAAGTGAACTAAAGTGACTAAAGTTAAGGACAAAAGACATTAGCCACGGATTAACACGGATAAAGCACAGATAAGAAAAGAAGCAAGAAAGAATCCTTTGGGATTGTTGATTTGCGATTGTTGATTGGAAAGACAAGGAATGTTGACAAATACAAATTAAAGGATTTAAGAATTCAGGAATTGAGGGATTGAAAAATGACTATTAACGAATGACAAATGACTTAATG
>CAYTLC010000032.1:0-18901 GCA_964438395.1 uncultured Candidatus Scalindua sp. | reverse complement strand
TATTATACTATATCCTTACATTGAAGTATACATTAATATGGCCCTGTTAGTATGATGAAGTGGAAGTGATCAAAGGATCTCAGACCGTTCGGCAAGGCGGCGGTGGAAGTGGAGGTACTGTACTGTTCAAACGCAACACAGAACGTTTTACAGAAGGAGAATGGTATCGAGGCAAAGTTGGAGGTGGGTATCGTGGCAATGCAGACGGTCGTGCAGGATTTGCCGATCTGACTGTTGGAAATCCCCAGGGATATATTCGTATTATCGGTAACTATGACAACAGCGAACACTATAAGGATGGTGACGGGCATAAAGTCCGATCAGCTTATGAGATGGCTACGGGAAATGTGATGCTGGGTTGGACCCCGGACGATGAGACCAAGGTTGAGTTCGGCTATGAGGCAAACGATACCGATGATGTCTACTTTGCCGGGGCCATGATGGACTCGCCTTATACACAAAATGATGTCTACCGATTGAAGTTCGATCGGGGCCTCTCTTTTTGTGCACTGCAAAAAGTGTCGGGAAGGGTTTCCTACTCAGACCTGAAACATCTGATGGACAACTATAGCTTGCGCACCCCTCCCATGCCCACTATGTATAAGAAGGCTCCATCCACATCAGATACTTTGAGTGGACGACTTGACTTTGAGGCGGAACATGGTAATTTTCTGACCAATTTTGGTATTGATTATCAGAGCAATAAACGGGATGCTGTTCGCTACCGGGGAAATGCCCTCGATAATGTGAATTTCATTAATTCTTATCTCTGGCCGGATGCAAGACTCCAGACTATCGGACTATACGGAGAATCGGAATGGATCATGAGTGATAACAGACGGATGAAATTTGGCTTGCGCTATGATCATGTTCGGGCAACCGCCGACAAAGCAAACAGAACTCCGACAGATTCCATGGGCACCAATCTCAGTGCCTCCGGACTTTATACACTTTACTACGGTAGGAGTTCCACATCAGAAGTCGAGAATAATATCGGTGGTTTGGTGCGCTTTGAACAGGATTATCTGCAAGGCAAGGGGACATTTTATACGACGTTGAGTCGTAGTGTAAGGACTGCTGATGCCACAGAGCGCTATATGGCCGGTAACGGCAATGCGGATGAAACTAAGCGCTGGGTAGGCAACCCTTTTATTGATCCGGAAAAACACCATCAGGTAGAGATAGGCACCCGGTTCAAAACAAAATCCTGGGGATTTGATTCTAATGTCTATTACAACCGGATCAGTGATTTCATCCTGAGGACTCGCGACCACGGCGCCAGCGGTACAAATTTCAATGCCACCGTCTACAAGAATGTGAGCGCCTACCTCATCGGTAGTGAAATGTCGTTAAACAGATATTGGACTGACCAGTTAGTCAGCGGGGCTTCTGTGGCTTACGTGTATGGAGAAAACCTCAGTGAAGACCGTCCATTATCACAGATACCCCCATTGGAAGTGTCTGTAACCACCGATTACAACAAGAGTAACTGGAGCGTGGGTGGTAAGGTCCTCATGGTGAATAACCAGAGCCGGGCGGATGATACTACGAGTATCGGTAGCGGTTATGATGTGAGAAAAACATCAGGCTTTTCGGTAACCGAACTGCATGGTTCCTATACATTTGACAGGGGAGCCAGGATAAAGTTCGGTGTGGATAATCTATTCGATAAAACCTACGCTAAGCATATGAACGTGAGCAATCCCTTTGACACTGGCCAGTCCCAGATAAAAGAACCTGGTCGAAGTATCTGGCTTACGATGGATTTTACATTTTGACATACACTGAATTCATTTATAGACATGAGTTATATGCTCCTGATGTATAAAGATTGTAATTTGTCGGAGCAGATTTCACATTTTAAATAAGTTATACTCTTCGTTTCGCTCAGAATGACACATTTGTACCATGATGTCATTCTGAGAAACGGAGTGACCCTGCCTGGCTAATGGCAGGCAGGGAAGAAAGGTACAGGAGAGAGAATGGAATTAACTAAATTGTTTGTTGATTATGGAATCATCGGGTTCCTGATCTTTATGAGTATTGTATCTCTTTCTATTGCAATCGAAAGATTTCTGACATACAGAAAAATAAAGCCAGACGACTTTACTACGAAAAAATCACTGGAGCTCGTGCTTACCAGAAAAATTCACATAATTGCCACTATCGGCAGCAACGCCCCTTATATCGGTTTGCTGGGTACAGTATTGGGAATTATGTTTACCTTCTACAATATAGGAGAGGAAGGGTATATGGAAACCGGCAAGATTATGATTGGACTTGCTCTTGCGCTCAAGGCCACGGCAGTTGGCCTACTTGTTGCGATTCCTTCCGTAGCCCTATATAACTTTATCCTGAGAAAGGCAAAGGTCCTCTTGATGGAGTGGGAGATAACAAATGATGGAAGATGAGGAGTTTCAATCAATAAACGTTATCCCGTTTGTAGACATCATGCTTGTGCTGCTGACCATAGTCCTTACTACATCTACTTTTATAAAGGCCGGATTGTTGCCTATCGAACTGCCGGGAGCATCAGAAAAACAATCGGAGTCTATAGAATCGCTGATTATTGAAATAGACATAGAAGGTAAAATCTACTTGAACTCCAAACCGGTAAATTTAAATGATCTTAAAGAATCTACCAGGTCATTTGACAAAACCGCACCAGTGACAATAAGGGCTGACAAAAATATTGTCTTACAGATATTTGTGGACGTCCTTGATATAGTTAAAAAAGCCGGTTTTGAAAAAGTGACCCTGCAGACAGAAGTATTAAAATAAGAGTTCTAAAAAAACACCTTTACGTTTTATTTATGTATAGAAAATTCAATGTTGATAACACTTCGACTCCGCTCAGTGTAACGTCATCCTCCCCCTAACAGACTGGCGGACAGGTGAGCAGAGCCGAAGGATAGTCTTTTGTCACAATAGCGACATAACTTGTATTGATTATCAGCACAACAACATAAAACAAATGAATTACCTTAAACTAGGACTTGCTGTTTCTCTTATCATTCACCTTTTGCTTGTGGCCCTGGCTTTTTATATTAAGAAACCGCTCACACGGGAAAACATGGAAGTAGTCCTGGAGTTTAATGTAACAAATATCATAAAAACAGGTGAACATGAGACCGATACAAATACACTGAAAACGGCAGAGGTTATAGAAAACGTGGCGTCAATCCCTGCCATGGTTAAACAGGAAACCAAAAACACGGTGGAAAAAGAAATAGTTGAGAAACCGGATGAGGTAATAAAAGAAGAGATACCAGAACCTGAGAAGGTCAAGCAAGAAACGGAGGTCAAGACGAAAGAAAAAGTACTTGAGAAGGATATTGAGGTAACAGAAGAAGTTAAGCAAACTGTTAAAGAAACCAGGCGGGAATCCAGAATCGATGTGAATACCGGACAATCGGGAGGGATTTCAAAATCAGATAGAATGCAACATGAATTAGACCAGAGCGCTGAAAATCAATATATCAAGGAACATTTTGACTACATAAACAAAATAGTTCGCATAAATATATCATATCCTTACAAAGCGCGAAAGATGTCTATGGAAGGTGATGTCATAATTTCATTCATTGTCTGCCTGGACGGAAGTGTAAAAGGTATTAAGATAGATAAAAGTTCAGGTTTTCGAACTCTGGATGATAATGCTGAAAAAGCGGTCAGAAAGGCTTCTCCGTTTCCTCCGCCACCGGTTGAAGTAAAAATAGTAATTCCCATAACCTATAAATTAAACACATAGGGTATGAAAACAAATGCACAAAACAAGTTCTACTACAACATGCGGGAAGAATAATGAGCAGATTTAGAAGAGTAACTACCTACATCCTGATATTGGTTATGGCATATTTGGCGTTATGCAGCGTTGGCGTTTTTGTTAACAGTCCTAAGAAGCCGGTTGCATTTCCATGCAAAGAGCATGTATGCGGATGCAAATCGGAAGTGGACTGCATGACAAATTGCTGTTGTTTCCCAGATGGAAATCGTCAACAGCCTCAGAATGGCACAAAGGAAAATAAAAACGGATTGCTCGCATTCATTAGCAGCGTTAAATGTAAATCTGGGAGCAACGCGATAACCTTTATAAATACTAAACTTAAATACGTACAGGAAGACTCTTTTATCAATACCCAAATAACATTTTTATGTTTTCTCACCAGAGATACCCTGGTTCGTCTATGTGAACCAACGGTATCACCTCCGGAAAAACCCCCACGCCATCTCGCGTAAGGTTTAATCAAAAGCAGGACATTTTACTTATTAAAAAAGCAAGAAAAAGGTAGGCAAAGAGACATTGTTGCCTACTCACGGGGAAGATATGATCTCCCCGTGAGCTATTTTATGCCTCTATCTTGCCTGCGTCAGGTTTGAAATGCCTGATGTACTACAATAATCTAAATTAAAATTAGGAGGAAATAACCTATGTTAAAAAAGAGTAGATACTTTGCCATTATTGCAATTTTAGGGACGATGATCGTTTCAGAGAATGCAATGGCTCATACAACTGTAATGTCGAAAAACACACCTGATGGTTTCAGTACCAGAGATGAGCTAGAAGGAACGACCAGCCTCAATAATTTTAGTATACCCCATGGATGTGGCGAAGAGGCCGTACGGGCACAAAGCGTTGTATTTCCAAATGGTGCAAATGCTGTTGCTGTGGACAAAGCCACAGGCGATCCCGTATATCTTGAAGAGCATATTATAGGTAATCCTATTATGGGTGCAAAACCTGCAGTAAACAGTCTTTTCGACAAGGTCAAAAAAATAGTAGGGCCTGTTCCTGGATTTGTATCACACGGTTATAAAGAAGTGGATACCAGGGCATTTGTATTCACAAAAGGTAAGCTGGAGAACGGTTATTTAGGGCTTACTCCATGGCGCGCAACATTTCCTAAATTTAGACCGGAATCATGTGCTACAGCGTTGACCGTGCACATTGCTATTGCGAACTATTGCAAAAAGTCCAACGATTATGATGAAGATCGTGCTGATATATGGATTGGTCACCCAACTGAAAAATTCAATGATCCAGATCTCCTGCCTCGCTCAGGATGGTGGCCATATCTGAGAGTTGTAAGGGACTTGGAAAAGAATCCTATTCCTTGTGGTGGAGATGGATTTGAAATCAATGTATACCCTTCCAACGAAGCCATTGATGAATTCTTGCCTATAGCAGGTTACTGGCCTGCAAAAGGCGACAGTAAAGATGGCGACAGTGAAGATGACGACAACGGTAAACATCATAAAGATTAATGATTTGTGATCGTTCTGTTCCTTTTTAAGTTGGCAAAGGACAGAAAAGGACGGTTCTCCCTTCCGTGTATCTGTACGACGTTGAAGGCATGTGGAACCTTGGGTAGGCGCTATGAGCCTGGCCAGGGTTGTCTCACGAGACACGTCCATACCTGACCAGCCACTGGAGCTGCCGGGCTCTCAGAGCCTGCAGCTCAGTGGTGAGTCGTTAATTTTACATATATTTTGCACTTGTTAGTTGAATCTAGGCATTTCTATAAATAAAGAGGGTTTATAAAATGAAAAATATAATAATTGCAATAATAATTGGCATTATAATTGTTTGTTCCGTTAATAATGCACAAGCACAAATAGGTGATGGAGTTTTTTTGGTTTACCAAAATAATAAACATGTAGGAGTAATATACACTTTGCCAAGAGATGAAGATGAATCCGGATTCGTAGAATATTGGTACTTGTTTAAAGATTATGTGTATTCCGGTAAAGACGCTGATGTGAGTATGGTATTAGCACCATCCACAAATAAATATAGCAGTTTAGTGGAATTTATTACCGAGATGCGTGAACAATATCCGGGTGGACGCTATTTATTAGTCGGTGTGCCGTTTTATAGGGCCGAAATAAAACGAATGATTTAATGGAACACAGTGACAGCGACCGTTTTAATTAAAAAGAAGAAGATGCACATATCTTTCGCTTTTAACTCTTTTTGTCAAATTCATAGAATTCGGGGGACACCATACTTATTTCTATGAATAAATAAACCGGTATTGTATCCCAGGTATTAAAGAGGATTGGAAGGTAAGGAAATACATGGAAATAAAGAATAGATAAGCGATTTGTCTATACTTTTGAAGACGAGAAAACAATCGTATATATGCAATTATCCACAGAGAAAAAATTAACATGGCTAGAGGAAGTCAATAAGTTTACCAACATGGTTTTAAGTGACAGAGAGGAGCTTTGCACCGAGCAACATGTTGATCAGATTCACAACGTATGTTGTCGGCGCAAAACGTCTGGTAACAACTGCTAAGACGCGATAGAAATATAAAGACTATTCAATGCTGCCTTCGCTATTCATTTGTGGATTAAAGTAGGAGTTAGTTCCACTTAGTTCAAATTTTCTTCCGTTGTCACTATAGCTAGCCGCAATAGTCTTTCCCTGCATAAAAACTGAGTTCAATTTGTTACTGGTGTTTGAGTGCATAATCGGAGTTTTATTATCTCCGCCTAAAATGGGCTCGGTGGTCAGATGCAGAATCCGGCCATCATTAACTTTAACGGTATATCTACCGTCTTTATCAGAGATGTCAATCTTTGCATTAGTGACAGCCTCTATCTTACCAAAAGCGCCGTATACGCCTTTCATAAACTGAGTGGCAGCATATTTCTGCTTACCATTATTTGCATCAATATAGATACGAACCCATTTGCCGGGAGTAGTTGCAAATGCGATCTTTACTCCTGACATGTCAGTACCTAAGTAGTTACCATCACTAAGCGACATTGCGCCAACTGTTTGACAGCCCATCTCAATGCCTGTTAATTCACAAGGACACGATATAGAGCAGTCACATCCTTCTACAAAAACCCCTTTCACACTATATTTTTCACCAGCGTTAACATTTGTAATGGAAAGTAGAGAATTGAAGCCAACAGTAAGTACAAAAATAAAAAAAACATATTTTATACGCATAATAACCTCCTTTTTTTAACGTTTTACGTTTTGTGCATAGTTTTTCCATAGCTAAAACCAGAATATCATAACTATAAACAAAGCGTGTGCTACCATATTAAAATAAGTCTAAGATTTACTCATGGTATGAAGTACAACTGATGGATAGCTTTTGCATCGCCCCCTTTCTAAATAAGATTCCAAATGTATGGTCACCGTGGTAGTGGGTATTGATAAGATGCTTGATCGGTTCATGAGTGATTGACTTAACAGCCGACTGTAATTCTTTTACAAGTGAAATGTTTTGTCTGGTATCTACCAGGATGCAATCCTTTTTACCTATGAGAAGGGTTGAATTTATTTCCATGCCTTTGTCTGTCAAGACATGAATATTGTCCGATACCTTTTGTACCGTAGTACTTGATAATATCTTCATTCCTTTATCCTCCACAAAAATTTATTGCGTATAGTAATAAAGAGCATATTGAAAGTGATATTTTAGTGCTATGTATCAGAATGCGGTTAATGTTAAACTAATTTTTGAGCATTTTCAATTCTAATTCTATAACCATTAAAATAAATCATGAGAAAATATTACGACATTAATGTTTGGCATTGATAAACTTTTGCGTTGCATTATAATTGAAAATGCAAGCCTACTGTTTCTGCAAAAAAACAGACGATAATACATGTAATCATAATCAGGAAGCAAACACTTAAAAAAAAAGGAGGAAGAAATATTGGTACTTAGAGATGAAGCAGTTTTCCTACCTGGAGTGGTTGGAGATGATGCTAGTTTAACATAACCCACTCAATCTGAGCTGGTGTTAGGTATCTAAAAACCTGAAAACATGAAAAGAAGTATAAAAGGACTGATGTCTAAAAGTAGCAACAGTGAAATCCAGGACGTTTTTTAGCTAACTGTAAGAGGTCGGTTTTAAATGTCTGATGATTAGTTAATTATCTTTTTTATAAAAATCCGCCTTTTCCATTTAAATTATTCGGAGGAAGGTTATGGAAAATAATGACGTTGGTAACTTAGCCAGAGGGTATTATTTAAAGGGTTTTGGATGTGCCAAGAGTATTCTACACGCGTTTAATGATCTGGGTATAATAGATGCACCCGAGACTTTACTGAAAGCATCTACGGGATTTGGAACAGGTTTTGGGGGCAAGGGCTCTACATGTGGAGCGATAACAGGTCCTATTATGGCTGTAGGACTGAAATACGGCAGACTAAAACCAGAGGAAAGCACAGAAGATACATACAATCGGACGAATAAGATTGTAGACGCTTATGAACAAAAGTACAAGACCACAGAGTGTGCTTGTGTGACGAAGGTTTGGAGGGAACGTGGTAAGTTTAACACGCCTGAGAGAAGAAAATTCTGTGGTGCCATAGTCTGCTACATGACAAGAGAAGCGGAAAAGATATTCAACGAAGAAGATAGCACATAGAACATGCAAAGAGAGCATTTCCTTATCGGTTAATCTAAAAGTATAAAAAATGCAAGTAACTATTATCAATTTTCTCTAGTCTTCAACTATTGTACCTGGATACTAAATTAGGAACCAATCGAGACATTTTGAAAACTCTATAAAATGAGAAGATTATCTTTTTTGCTTTTAAGCATTTTATTATGCATGACAATATCTGTTGTAATTTATTTGTGCCGAAGCAAGATGTATGTAGGCGTTGATAATAACTTTCAACAATTAGTGCACGGTGTAGGCTTGGGAGCTACAACTAAGCCTACCTGGTGTTACATCAATTTTGACCCAAGGGTTGATCCAAGGTGTTCTTGTCTCGAATGGCCTATCCCCGGTGGCTATTGCTATTGCCCTGATCATACCGGCACTGTTTCCTATATAACAAGTAATGCTGAGATGGGCGTATCAGTTGAAATAGTCAGAAATTAACAATATGAAAAAGCACATTAATCTATTTCTTTTAGCAACAGAAAATTTATTAAGACATAAGACTAAGTCTATTGTTGTATCTCTTTGTATAATCGCCATACTTTCACCATTCATAACTGCCATTGCTATTTCAGAGGGCGTCAGGTTTCAATCACTTGGTTCTGTCGAAGAGAGCGCTGATCTGTATTTAACATTTGATGAGTTTGGCAGGAATGCGGCTATTCCATTGAAATATCTGGATGAGGTAAAGGACGTCTTCGGCGTAAAAAAAGTTGTACCACGAATTATTGGCAGATGTTATCTGCAAGATAAGCTTGCTGTTATTGTGGGTATCGACAAAGAGTACCTGCCGAAATCAACATCCTGTGTTTCGGGCAGGATTTTTGAAAATACGGGTGAGGTGGTAATTGGTAATGAATTGGCGGAATATTTTAATTTAAATATTGGTGATCAGTTTAAAATGCGTGGACAAAATGTAAAAATTTCCACCGTCGTGGGATTTTTCTCTTCTGCTTCTAACATCTGGAGTGCATCTACTCTTTTTATGCCTTTTGAGGATGCTGCTGATTTATTCGACAAACGTGAATTTGCCACTGATCTACAGATATACAGCGTTCCGGGACACAACGGGGAGATTGCCACTGAACTGTACTACATTTTTCAGAATGAACCATACAGATTGCAGGATAAAGATATGATAGAGTTGTATGTAAAAAAAGGCTTTATGCTTAAAGAAGGAATTTTCACCGCTTTATATACCGTTGCATTTGCTTTAGGTATTCCCGCTATTCTTGTGGCCTCGGGTTTTGGACTATCAGAACGTAGAAAGGAGATCGGTATCATGAAGGCCACTGGTTGGCAGACGCTGGAGGTTTTGGAACTTATCTCTTTTGAACAGTTATTAATCAGTTTGTTTGGAGCAACCATCGCCATTTTGTTATCGATTATATGGATGAAGTGCTTCAATGGAGCTTTTATTGCACAATTTTTTATTGGAGAGATAAATTTGTTACCTGAATTTGTTGTCCCCGCAAGGTTTTTACCTTTACCGTGTTTACTTAGTTTTTTCTTTGCGATAATATTGACTATGGTTGGTAGTGTTTATTCTTCATGGAGGGCTTCAACCGAATCTCCGGTTGCATCACTAAAATAATGATACGAACTGAAAAACTCTGTAAATTTTACAGTATACATTCGCGGCACGAAGTACGTGCGATAAGAGACATTAACCTGAATATAGCAAAGAACACATTTGTCGTATTTAACGGCCCATCCGGTTCAGGGAAGACTACCCTGCTAAATGTAATTGGCGCTCTGGACAGACCGACTGAGGGAAAAGTGTTCATATATGATGAAGAGATTACCTCATTTTCAGACATTGGCCTTTCGAGGTTACGCCGTGAAAAGATAGGTTTTATCTTCCAGGACTTTCACCTTATTCCCAGACTTTCCAGTTGGGAGAATATATCATATCCACTTATACCATTAAGTATCAGTTTCAGAGAACGTTTTCACAGGGCAAAATTACTGTTAGAAAAGATGGGGCTTGGCGACAGATTAGATCATGCTCCTGAAGAACTCAGCGGAGGTCAGCAACAGCGGGTGGCTATAGCAAGGGCGCTTATTAATAACCCTGAAATTATTATTGCTGACGAACCAACGTCTAACATTGATGAAGAAACCGGCAAACATTTACTGGAACTCTTAAAGGAGTTACAAACCCAAGGAGTAACAATATTGGTAGCTACGCACGATACCGGTTTTGAAAAAGTTGCTGATAAAATTTACAAAATAAGAAATGGCAGGATAGAATGATTGTAAACATCTTTACCCTTGTTATGTTATTTATTGCCGTATTGTCTTTTGTTCTTGGTGGCTATTTGTTTTATGCTACGTTAAAAACAATCCTCCATTTCAAGAAAGATGTGCCTTTAGCGACTAAAAGTAAATTTGAAGAGAAAGGGTATCTGATATTTTTATTAGCATGTGTGGTACTATCAGTCAGAATGTTCGCCTGGCCGTGGTTTTATTTCATGCTCCAGAGCTTCGTATCTGAAGTACCGGGTGCTATGTGTATTTTTGGAGTTACACGTGTTCTACCAGACACGGTTACCTTTCTACAAATAGTCAAGCCAATTTCATTTTTTATAATTGGCGGCTGGTTATTATGCTATTACGTTGATAAATCTATCCAGACATCACCCCTGGCAAGAAAGAATCTGTTATTTCTTCTCCCGATTTGTGGTGTGCTTTTAGCTGATAGTATAGGAGATATCTATTATGTTATTCGTATGAAACCATTGATGTCCGTTTCCTGTTGCGCAACCTTTTTTGATACACCCTTAAGACCTTCCGCAATGATCCCTCAAGCTATCTTTGGGCGAGAGTTTCAACATGCTTTATTTATTGTTTTCTATGCGATAAACATAATTCTTATTATTTTATTATTTACGAGTCTTTCCAGGAAATGGCAATCATTAACATCATTGCCCAAAGATATTATGCTTTATAGCCAGGTGATATTAGCTGTATCTAATATTCCTATCGTAATTATTTCGTTTTTTGAGAATATTGGTCCCACTCTGATGCAGCTACCTCTTCACCACTGCATTTACTGTTTTATGGGGAAGGGTATAGTACCGGACGCACCGGTTATACTTGGGTTATTTGCCATTGGTACTTTTTCAATTGGCTGGATGGTTATCCTGCGATTTATTTGCAGGAATGTAGAAACACAGCCTGTCACAGGAAAGCTTCTAAGGAAGGTTAATGGTTTAGGTGTGTTTTGTCTATTGGCCTTCATTATAATGGTAACAATACATTTGATTCTAATTTAATGTATAGGAAATTCAAAGTCAGCGGGTAAGAAACCCGCCCTACAAAAATGTAATAATTTTGCCGAAAGCTTAACTTAATAAAATGTCAAAAACATTCTGGATAGGGATAATTATTGTTTTGATAGTTTCGGTAATGGGAGTATGTTACCAGAAGTATCTAAGCAGTCATCATTGTACTTATGATGGTTCTGCTGTCACTGAAATTTACGAGGTTGATATTGTTCTAAAGGATAGCTCTGTTAAAAAGTTCTGTTCTATACATTGTGCAACGAAATGGTTCAAAAAAAATATACAAGTAGTTGACCACGTAGTAGTAACTGATGAGATCAGAGGAAATAAGATAGATTCCTATATGGCGTATTTTGTAGAAAGTGACTTAATTACAAATAAGTCTAACAACAATCGTATTCATGCTTTTCAACAAAGACAACATGCACAAACTCATGCAAAGAAGTTTAACGGATCGACTATAGATGACCCATTTGAAATTGATGAGTAGATGGATCACATCTTAAGCAAAAGTAAAATTGCAAGGTTATTCATACTAATGGTGAAAACGTCAAAATTTATTGTTATTTTATTCATTAGTGTCTTTCTATTATCAAATTTTTTAGATAGTAATGAGTGCAAAGCAAAGTCCACAGTAAAAGAAAAAATCGACCATGCTTCGGAATTGCCACCTATCGAATGCCCTCTTCGAAAGCAGGGAATTAATCTTCACGATCTAAAACCATTCAAAGACGTACAGAAGTATATTGAATTTCTTGAGAGGAAAGACCGAGAACTTTGGCAGAAACCTGATATCGTAATCAATGAACTGTCACTTAAAGGTACGGAGAAGATAGCGGATGTTGGTGCCGGTTCAGGCTATTTTACATTTCGACTCTCTAAGGAGTTGCCCAAAGGAAATGTTTACGCAATTGATATTGAACCAGAGATGATACGTCATATACATCATAACGCTATTTCAAACAATATCAGGAATATTGAGGCGGTCTTTTCAACTCCTGACAACCCACATATCCCTGAAGATGTTGATCTAGTGTTTGTCTGCGATGTTCTCCATCATGTAAAAAATAAAGGAGATTGGTTGAAAGCTCTCTTTTCTCAGATGAAAAATGACTCAAAACTGGTTCTAATAGAATTCAAGGAGGGTAATTTGCCGGAAGGGCCACCAGAAGATATGAAAATACCCTTAGAAAAGATGGTTTCTATAACAACAAGTGCTGGATTTACAAAATTAAAGCAAAAAGACGAGTTACTTCCGTACCAATACTATCTTGAGTTTAAAAAGTAATTATGAATGAAATAAAGTATAAGCCAATTGGAGTTATCCAACCTAAATTCAAAAGAACAAAAGGGGTCACCAATACAACCTGCAACAACCAAAGGTACCGGTGGAACAGTTGAGGTTTTTCCGGAATTTGCTGAAAGATTAAAAGATATTGAAGACTTTTCTCACATAATTTTAGTATTCAACTTTCATTTAGCCAAAAGATCATCAGGAAATAGATTCGAATATCTTATTCAGTATAGGGTATAATTTCTAGGTGTCATCTATTATTGCGACTAAGCTACCAGGCTGCCGATCAGTTCGGGCAGGCGGGTAAGTACTTTTTGCTTTATATGACGGAGGAATAGGTACAAAGCATTTATATGAGAGTTTCGGTTAACATACTTAGTGTGGCTTGACATATCAATACAGTTTATCTATGATTCAGCTATCCAAAATTTCTTATTCTGGATGCTATTAACATTTTTGTCGGGGAGAAAAGAGAGATAATGAATATGAACAGATTGCTTTGTTTACTGATTACGCTGCTGACCATTTCCTTTATTACTACCATAAATCTGGAAGCAGACGATAAGATAGTCAATAGTAAGGGTGTAGGGCCGTATGCAGAACACTGGAAACCTATACCGATGCACAGGTACTGGGCTCCAAGTTACTATTACACCCCGCCAGCTAACCCGCAGGGTGAATATGGCAGAAATGACTGCGTGCTCTGCCACAAAGCAATCAACCCACTTCTTGTAAAAGCATGGGAAAGGAGCCGTCATGCGGATTTCAGCAAACTCCTTCCTTACCAGCAGGAATACCTCAAAAATATTAATGAAAATCTTGGTAAGGAGATAACCGAAGTAAGCTGCATTGATTGTCATGGTGGAGTTGGAGCTGAGAAGATTGACCATGCTAAAGACCTGATAATGCCAACAGCAGAACTGTGCGGAACATGCCATAAGAAGGAGTTTGATGAGTTTGAATCTGAGAAGAAAGTTGGCATACCGGGTTGGCCTGAAGGCAGGGAGAGTCACGCAAAAGCTTATGATGCGGGACTTGATACCGATATCTGGGCAGCCATGGACAAAAATATAGTTCAGGGATGTGACATGTGCCATAACATACAGCACAAGTGCGACAGTTGCCACACGAGACACGAGTTTAAAGCATCAGAGGCACGCAGGCCTGAGGCATGTGCCACATGTCATAACGGACCCGACCACCCTGACATTGAAGACTATACAAATTCAAAACACGGTACAATATACAAAACAGAAGGTCAACAGTGGGATTGGAACAAACCGCTCAAGGAGTACTCCGCACCTGCCCCGACATGTGCATTCTGTCACATGCAGTATAAAGGAAAATTTTCTCACAATATGGTACAGAAGGCAATTATGGGTGAGGGAGATGTGCTCTTTTACAACAATCTCTTTGAAGACCCTCCTGTCAAACCCAGCGAATATATAAACAAGAATCCTGAACTGCTTTCAAGGAGGAAGGCATGGGTTTCGACGTGCAGGAAATGCCATTCAAAGATCTTCGCAAGGGACTACCTTACATCGATGGATCTTGCGTCGGATGCTGTTTTTGCCTATATACAGGAGTCTTTTGGACTGTTAAAGTCGCTGTACAGTGAGAAGGCCCTTTACCCAATGCCGGAGAACCGCCCCCATGCACCTGCCCCGGTAGGAGAAAAATGGCCTGATACTCTGGGTGGATTCTACGGTGAATTCTGGGCAAAGGATGGAAACCCGAGCAGGATTGAAAAAGACTTTTTATACATGTGGGAGAATGACGCATTTCTTATTCGAAAGGGTATGGCCCATACTAATCCGAACGCGTTTACCTATATCTCATGGTCCAGCATGATAAAGAAGTATATAGACATGCAGAGTGAGGCCACAACTCTGAGGAGATTGAATACGCTTGAGAATAATATGAGTCTTATACAATCACTCAGGGCACAGCAAAAAGTGGAAAGTAGTGAAACTTACAAGCAAGAATGTGCAGCGTGTAAAAAGGGGCAGTCCGGAGAAACTATCTGGTGTGCCTCTTGTAAAGTCGGATATACTGATAGATCTAAAACCACATGCAAAGATTGTTTTGGTAAAGGAACAACTTGCGAAGCATGTGTAAAGAAAGCAAGTGTTAAGTAGAAATAGAAGATTCCTCTTAATTTTAGTGTTAGCGTCTTGTTAGATGCTGTTATACAATCTAACCGTTGAACTAGTCAGGAGTTTCTTCCTTAGAAGAAACTCCTTCACGCTAGAACATCTGCTAATCACTATCACCTGCTTGAACCTTTAGAATCGTAAGCTGCAACTCTTCAGCCTTCTTTACAAGAATACCAATTTGCGCCATGGTATCATTGAATTCTATAACGGCACTCTCGGATTCGAAAAGTACACCACCACCCTCCACGTTGTATTCCCACGCACCCCACTCTTTTTCCATGACATGCAGAGCCGACTGCGCGTCTTTTATTATCTCAGCGTTCAATTTATATAGTTTTCCTCTTTTACCTATATCTGCAGTCTTATAAAAACCTTGCATAGTTGAATCAGTTCCTGAGGGTAGCTCCTGGCTTCCGGCAAGAGACACTTTGAGTTTTGTCTCCATCTCTTCATTGAGTTCCACCATTTTATTGGCTGCTATCTCGGCCATCTTCGCCCTCTCTATAGCCTTTCCAATATCTTCAGTAGAATTTATAGCACTGAACTCTAACGCGGCAAAAACCTTGGCCATAGAACTCCCGTACTCAGAATAAACCGATATCATCTCTTTAACAATTTCTGATATTGAATCCAGAACCACTTCTGATTCACTTCCCTGTCTATTCTTAAGTCTCTCAATCTCTTCGACTTGTCTTCTCATAAACAGAAGCATTGAATCATTTCTGTAGCGGGGATCACTTAATCCTGGTTTCGCTTGCTGCTTTTGCTCCGGGCGAGTACTCATTAATTCTTGTAAGGCTTTGTTTCGCTCAAGATATCTAGGCAAAAGCGTAGCAACAAGGCTTATGGCGGAAAAAACCAGTAATATCAAAACACTGCGTTTCATTGTAAATATGTCCAGAAAACCAGATTACTAATTTGTGAATAGTATATTCATCATCTGATGATGCATTTCTGTGTGGCATGAAAACTTGAAGATTGTGTCAATTCAGTGGTTTATAATACTCAAGTAACTACCAAAATCAAGAGGAAATATGATGTACATATTAAACATGTATGTCGAATAATCAATCAGGAAGAGACGATCTTTTATTTGAATGTGGTATAAAAGAATCTCTTATTTATTGAAACTAACAAAAGCACAATCTTACTAACATTTTGCAAAGGAATGACTTACGGTTTTCGATTTACTGAATATATTAGGCAGTAAGATTGTGAAGCATAACTGGCATGTTTATTGCGATTCTATTACACCAGAAAAGAAATTTTCTTACTAAAGACTTTCCTGTTTGTGTCGATAATTAGGAATAGAAGAAGTTAAGAAAGGCTTTTACAAGTTCGTGTAAAGAATTGCTTCGCAACCTAAAACACATATCATTTATATTAAATAAATTGCTAGGTTGAAGCTATTGCACAGCACGCTGAAAAGGGTCTTTTTTAAAAGAAGAAAAGGCTTTTGCAGGTTCGTGTAACGTATTACTTCGCAACCTAATCACATATCATTTATATTAAATAAATTGGTAGGTTGAAGTTACTGCACGGCACTGTGAGAGCCTTTTTTTGTTTGAAGACCACCTCTCCTTTCAGTAGATCTCCAGGATGCACTTATACAGATCAATGCAAATGACTTTGTTCAGGCAGGTAAAATTGAACTGGCATGTTGGACATTGTCTTCTCTGTTGAATAGTTGCGACAGCTCTTGTCTGGCCTGTCCAATTGTCAGAGGGAGTGGACTTATCGGCAGTTTTTCTCTGTCACGCAATATCTCCATTAATTGTGCTATCTGTGGCAGCTCCAGCTTAAGTTTGTTAAGTTTTTCTGAGTCTGTAAAGATTCCTTCCGGAGTACCTTCCTGTAGAACAATACCCTTATCCATAATGGCAACCCTGTCCATATGAACAGGCACAAGATCAACAGAATTTGTAGCAAGTATTATGGTAATACCCTGTTTTTTATTCAGATCATTCAGGATTTTCATTACAGTTTTTACGCCATCAGGATCAAGTCCACTGGTTGGTTCATCTAAAATGAGTACTTCCGGCTCCATGGCAAGAATTCCGGCTATACAGATTCGTTTGCTCTGACCGTAACTGAGTGCATGGATTGCCTTTTTGGCAAACTCTTTCATTTTAACCAGTTCGAGTGCAGTATTAACCCTGCTCATAATTTCATCATAACCAAGGCCGAGATTGGTCGGGCCAAAGGCGACATCCTCCTCAACCGTAGGCGCAATGAGCTGATCACTGGGATCTTGAAAAACTATTCCAACTTTTCTGAAAACCTCACCTGATTTAAACTCACTTAATGCTTTATTATCCAGGATTACAGAACCTGAAACCGGTTTTAAAAGACCATTCAGATGTTTCAGTAATGTCGTCTTCCCTGAACCGTTTGCACCAAGAACAGCAAGGAATTCACCCTCTCGAACATCAAGGTTAGCCCCTTTCAATGCTTGCGTACCATCAGGATATTTATGAATTAGCTCATCAACTTTTATTTTGAACATAATAATTTAAATAGGACACAGATCTTCGCAGTCAAAAACTTATTAATAAAAAGTAAAGGCCTTTCTCGCACAAAGGCACAAAGAAAAGCTTTAAAATTTTTCCCTCACGCTAAGTTGCCAAGAACGCCAAGGGTTGTAATGTTTTTATTTTCAATTCCTTTTCTAAATCTTTTTAACTCTGCGCTCTTTGCATCTTCTTGTCCTCGGCGCCTTTTGTCCGGGGAGCGTGATCATTTTTTTAATATCTTACCAGAAAAACCCCAAATAGGATAAAAGTGCCAGTAATATTCCACATGATAAAAACAGGGCATAATCGCTTCGTACTAATGGAGTAAGTTGAACGGTAAGCACCTTCCCTCCATCGTATCCCCTGGAGATCATTGCGATATGGGCATTCTCAGCCCTGGTAATTGATCTGATAATCAGTGTACCTGCAAGGCTTCCAAATGATTTGATCGTCTTAAACCGTGTAACATAGCCCAATCTGCTTCTTTGCGAAGACATCATTGTCTCCGTCTCTTCAATCAGCAAAAACAGGTATCTATACACAAACGACAATACTTCTATCAGAGTCTCCGGTATCTTCATCCAGCGAGCAGCCATGCATATCTTTGTAATAGTTGTGGTGAAGGATAATAAAAGCATGAGCATTACCCCCCCTGCCACCTTTGTGAATAACAACAGACCGATCTGTAACCCCTCTTTTTTAAAAGCAAGTTCATAACCAAAAAGCGTACCTGAAAAGATTACTGTCTCGCCATTGTGCAACCCCATTATAACCAGGATAAAAATACCGAACATAAACGGCATCATCATTCGAAGTCCTAATGTTATAAATGACACCTTTATGGTCATTAACAATATTAAGGATGTAACAAAAAACAGTAACGGAAGCGTAATGTCATTAGATAAAATATTAAGGATCAAACCGATGCCAATATAAAACAACTTAACCCTTACCTCTATGTTTGTAAGCCAGTTGCGCCTTTGCGCAAAGTGATCCATAACAACATGCTTTAATATTTCCATATTTATTTTTTCTTTACGAACTTAGCGACTTCTTGTCCTCGGCTCCTTTTGTCCGGGGAGCGGTGAACTACTCTTATCTTTTCCCTCAATAAACAGTTTTCTGAAGTTGTAGCCGATGACAATACCGCCGACAAGGCCAAAAAAGGTAAAAACAAACAGCAGGAGATCTCCCTGGTCTGTATTGATATAAGGATCCCTTGGTGGATA
>CAYTLC010000031.1:16069-19210 GCA_964438395.1 uncultured Candidatus Scalindua sp. | reverse complement strand
GTTTCTTCACGCCGGTCCTGAAATAGGTGTGGCGTCAACGAAAGCCTTTACTTCCCAAATTGCGGTTTTAGCATTACTTACTCTATTCATGGCCAAAATTAAAGGCAGGGAAGAACTCTTGAATACTGATCTTGCAAACAGATTAAAAGAGATACCGGAACAGGTTCAGAAAATCCTTGATAACAGAGAGAAGATTACAGAAATTGCACAACTTTATAAGGATAGTGATAATTGTTTATATTTAGGCAGAGGTTATAATTATCCTGTAGCACTGGAGGGCGCACTTAAGCTGAAGGAGATATCTTATATACATGCCGAAGGTTACCCTGCGGCAGAGATGAAACATGGCCCAATCGCCCTTATCGATAAAAATATGCCTGTAGTAGTTGTTGCCACTACGGACAAAGTATATTCTAAAATATTAAGTAATATCGAGGAAGTTCGAGCTCGAGGAGGCAAGGTAATAGCTATAGCGAGTGAACAGAATTCTGAAATTGCAGATCTTGTAGACCATGTTTTCTACATACCGGAGACAATAGATGCATTGGTCCCAATCCTGTCTGTAATACCGCTCCAGTTATTTGCATATCAGATGGCGGTGATGAGGGGCTGCAATGTTGATAAACCCCGCAACCTTGCTAAAAGTGTTACTGTAGAATAACCCTGCATTTTGACACTATACTATAGCAATGAAAATCTTCTTTGCTAGAAAGTCCTTTTCGTGTCATGTAAAGTTGAAAGTGCCTAAAGTTTGAAGTGAGCTAAAGTTGTGGTAAAAAACAAGTTTTTTATTTATTAATTTTAGACATTTTAGACACTTCAAACTTAGTTGTCGTGTATCTTTCTTTCCGTTTCGGTTAAAGCAAAAATAGTCTTGAATACTTTCTCTCCGTTACGTGTCATTTTTTTATTCCGTCTGGCCATCATTCGTTTTGCGACCTGTAGTTCTCTCGTTATGTCGTAGGCCCTTGTGACATTATCTGAGTACCAGGAGAATGAAGGCGTGAATTTAGGAGGCGTGCTTGTCAAGAGTATGTTACATGCAAATCCTATAATAGTTCCGGTTGTAATTTTTGTGTTTATCGCAGTTTTTGTATGATCTCCCACTATCATTCCAAGGAACGTTTGACCGGTATCTATTATTTTGTCAAACTGTTGTACTTTAATTGGCCCGTATAAATTTGTAAGATTGCTGTTTACCGTACCCGCACCAAGGTTAACCCATGCACCAATGTAGGAATCTCCAAGGAAGCCGTCATGCTGTTTGTTAGTGTAGTTTTGAATTATTGTATTGGAGATCTCTCCACCTACCTTACAGACCCTTCCGATATTTGATCCGGCGTTAATTCTGGAGAGGGCTTTGATTACAACGTCGTCGTCTATGAACGCAGGCCCTTCAATTACTGAGTTCGAAGATACTTTAACGTTGTCACCAATGTAAATTGGGCCATTTTCTGCGTCAAGAACAGACCCGGGCTTAATCGTTGTGTTCTTGCCAATGTATATTTGAGAATCCATGATAAAGTGGACTCCCTTATATTTGTTCTCTAGATCGGATCCGTCCTTAACGTAAGTTTTGAAGTCTGATATAATTTGCTCTTTGTTAATATGAATCAGATTCCACGGATATTGTATCAAGTTAGCGTCAACGGTTCTCACATTGACTTCCTTTTTTAATTCATGAATGAAATCCTTATCCAGGAGTTTTTCTGATGTTATATATTCAGAGTTTTTCCTGCTTAACCTCGCATAAACGATCTCATCATCACAAATTCCAATCTCTTCCTTACCTGCGATTGGAATAGGAGTAGATGTCAAGAGTCTGCCGTTTATGAATAAACAGCCTTTGTCATTACTCACTGTTTCATTTATACTATGAGGGTGGCTTTCGGCTGTGAGGTTTTTAAGATATTCTCTGCAAAAAAGATTGACCTCTGTATCGGGATATTGGAGGGTGATTCTTTCAAGAAAACTGTAAATGCCGCATCGTAATTCAAAAACAGGTCTGCTGTATGCCAGTGGCAGGAAATTTTGATATAAGTTGTCTTCGAAAACAGCTACGCTTTTCATATTCATCAGGATACTTAGTAGACTTTAAGTTGTCAAGATCAATGAAGTTATAAGTAATAAGATGTTATATTTTCCTTGTAATAAATATTTGGCGTTTTATAATTATTCAGGTTATTCAAAGAATCAATGAAAAAGGGGAAAAATGAATTATAAAGCCTGGTTTCAATGTTCGTCAGGTTGTGATGAACGTTATGAATTGAACGAGATTATATACAATTGCAAAAAATGTGGTGGCCTGTTGGAGGTACAACATGATATTGCAAAATTGAAACATCGCAGTCCGGGATCGTGGATGAGGCTTCTAGACTCACGCTATAGAAGGACTAAGTGGCCATTCGGGAGTTCTGTCTGGGGAAAGAAGGAGATGGTCTGCCCGAATGTGGAAAACAAGAATGTAGTATCGCTCTATGAGGGCGGGAGTAATTTGTTCTGGGCTGAACGCCTTGGCAATATTATTGGCATGGAGGACTTATGGATCAAGCAGTGTGGTAATGCTCATACCGGTTCGTTTAAAGACCTGGGCATGACTGTGTTGGTCTCTATGGTCAAGCAGATGATCTCAGAGGGTAAGGATATAATGGGTGTTGCATGTGCCTCAACGGGTGATACCTCTGCCGCTCTCTCTGCATACTGTGCTGCTGCGGGAATTCCTGCAATTGTATTTCTACCAAAAAATAAAGTTTCGACTGCTCAACTAATCCAGCCGATTGCCAATGGTGCACTAACACTTTCACTTGATACTGATTTTGACGGATGTATGGAGATAGTGCAAAAAGTGTGCAGGGAGAATAATATCTATCTTGCGAATTCAATGAACTCACTGAGGATTGAAGGTCAGAAGACCATGAGCATTGAGTTGTGTCAGCAGCTTGACTGGGAAGTGCCGGATGTAATAATAATTCCGGGCGGGAATCTGGGAAATGTTACCGCTGTGGGCAAGGGTTTTCTGTTGATGGAAGAGCTGGGCATGATTAACAAACGCCCCAGGATTGTATGTGTTCAGGCATCGAAGGCAAACCCGTTATATCAAAGCTATCTGAAAGATTTCAAAGAGTATGAACCGATCCATGC
>CAYTLC010000031.1:0-15969 GCA_964438395.1 uncultured Candidatus Scalindua sp. | reverse complement strand
ACCCGTTATATCAAAGCTATCTGAAAGATTTCAAAGAGTATGAACCGATCCATGCGCAAAGTACGCTGGCTAGTGCGATTCAGATAGGAAATCCTGTCAGTATTAATAAGGCAATTAGAATACTGAAGTTGTTTAATGGTGTTGTAGAAGAGGCGACTGAAGACGAGCTTGCAAACGCTGCTGCATTAGCTGATAAAACCGGTCTCTTTAATTGTCCTCATACCGGTGTTGCGTTAGCGGTACTGTTTAAACTCTTAAAAAGAGATGAGATTAAAAAGGATGAGAGAGTCGTGGTCATATCAACTGCACATGGCTTGAAGTTTACAGATTTTAAAGTGAAATACCATGAAAATCAGTTGGAAGAAGTCGAATCACAGTATGCAAATGCACCTGTTGATCTACCTCCTGAATACGACAAAGTAAAGGGAGCTATCCTGGATAAAATATCTGATTTCAGTTAACAGCTATTAGAAGATCAAGCGATCACTATTGCCTCTTTTTACACCTCAATCAATAAATTATCATAATGCCGGTTAATTAGCACTAATCAAGTAAATAATAATAATTGTTATTTAGAACAGTAAATTTCATAAACTATTACATTTACTTAAGTTACAGCTCTTATGATGTGTTTAGACTAGAATATGACTATATGTCTACGGGAAGTTATAACTGATAGTATAGATACGAGATACATCCGTATTTGTTGTAGACATCTTTGTGTCTGACCTTTTATTTATTAACTCAATGTTCTTGACAAAAATATCCATTTACGTATAATTTTATAATAATAAATTTGAGGAAATCGACCGCTTTATGTTATTTGAACATATGCGTGGTGAAAAATAGAATTCATGAGTTTTACCTATTTCTTCAGGTAGTATTTTGATAATGAAATCAAGCTAATGGAGGGCTTCTTATAATGATTCGTTACAGCTGTGATATGTGTGGACGCTCACTGGTTCCGGAAGAAGATGAAAGATATGTCGTTAAGATTGAAGTTTATGCGGCGTGTGATTCTATGGACATTGATTGTGAAGATGAGGAGTTCATAAACGATTTTGAAGAAGATGATGATGACGAAAATGATGAAGAGATTGATAATGTTGATTCAGACGAAATAGAAAGTATAGAATATAAGACATTTCGTTATGATTTATGTAGTAAATGTCATAGTAGATATCTACAGGATCCACTCTCAATTAATTCTATCAGGAGAGGCCGCTTCTCTGAAAATTAAATCCATTTGGATTTTATAAATGAAATAATGCTTTAAACATTGAGACTATTCTTTATCGAATAGATAATAGTTTTTATTATATATTGTTTAATAATTCAATTTAAAGCCTGAAGGCATAATTAGCTGCGACTGATTATGCAACTTGTAAGAGACTGTATTTCATTTCATGGATGGTGATATTTTCGCATAAATGCATCATTAAACCCCTCGAAACGATAGTTGAAATAAATAATATCACTATTTAATAATTACTAGTATTCAAGCCAATCCATGGGAATGACAATCACAGAAAAGATAATTGCTGCACATTCCGGTCACCAGGAGATAAGTGCCGGCCAATTTGTGTATGCAGATGTAGATATATGTCTGGGTAATGATATTACTGCTCCAATTGCAATTGAGCAGTTCGAAACTTTAGGAATGGAAAAAGTTTTTAACCCGGATAATATTGTTTTAGTTCCCGATCATTTTACGCCAAACAAGGATATTAAATCAGCTCAGAACTCAAAGCTTCTCAGAGAGTTTGCAAGCAAACATCAAATTAAAAATTACTTCGAGGTTGGCAGGGTGGGAATCGAACACGTCTTGCTGCCTGAGCAGGGAATAGTAGTTCCCGGTGATTTAGTGATTGGAGCAGATTCGCATACATGCACTTATGGTGCGATGGGTATTTTCTCTACAGGTGTTGGAAGTACCGACTTAGCCGCATGTTATGCAACAGGAAAAGTGTGGTTAAAAGTTCCCGAGACCATAAAGTTTATATTTAATGGCAAATTGAATGAATGGGTATCCGGCAAAGATTTGATTCTTCATGTCATTGGCGATATAGGCGTTGATGGAGCCAGGTATAAAGCAATGGAGTTTTCCGGATCTGTAATATCGGATCTATCAATGGATGACAGGCTTGCTATGTGCAATATGGCTATTGAAGCCGGAGCAAAAAACGGGATAATTGAACCGGATGAGTGCACAGAGAATTATATAAAAGGCAGGGCTCAGAGAGAGCATAAATTTTACTCAAGTGATGCGGATTGTAATTATCATGAAATTCGTGAGTATGATGTAAATAACCTCTCACCTCAAGTCGCAATGCCAAATCTGCCGGAAAATGTTAAGCCGGTTGAAGAATTATCTGACATTGCGATTGATCAGGTTGTGATAGGTTCGTGTACTAATGGAAGAATTTCTGACTTGAGAATTGCAGCGCAGATTCTTAAAGGCAAAAAAATAGACCCGTCTATTCGTTTAATTATAATTCCGGGCACACAGGATGTTTATCTGGAAGCCTTGAAAGAAGGGCTGATAGAGATATTTATTGAAGCAGAGGGTGCTGTGTCAACTCCAACCTGTGGTCCTTGCCTTGGCGGACACATGGGAATCCTGGCAGATGGTGAACGAGCACTATCTACTACTAATAGAAATTTCGCAGGTAGAATGGGTCATACAGCATCTGAGATATATCTAAGTAACCCTGCAGTAGCTGCAGCTTCTGCCATAACCGGTAAAATAACTCATCCGGAAAAAGTTAGTTAGAGTGACTGATAATTTAAATGCAGTATATAATAAATAATTTTTAAAGTCTTTGTAGTGACGTCGTAAAAGGAGACGCTTAAAATGATCAGAAGTATAAAAGATGGCCCACAGAAAAAATATGTCGGTATCGATATTGGTTCTGTGAGTGTAAAAGTTGTATTAATCAACGAAAGCCGTGAAGTTTTGGAGAACCACTATGTAAGGTCACATGGTCAGCCGTTGGAAACGGTACTGATCGTTCTTAAAGAGATTTTCAATAGGTTTGAAATAGATGAGATAGAGGGGATCGCCGCTACCGGATCCGGTGGTAAGCTTTTGGCGGATATAATTGATATAAGTTTTATAAACGAGATTGTTGCACAAAGTACTGCAACATCCGTACTGCATCCTGAAGTAAGAACAGTGATTGAAATAGGTGGTGAAGATTCAAAGCTGATAATGCTTGAGCCAGATGAGACAAGTGGTAATCTAAAAGTGTCTGACTTCTCTATGAATACAATGTGTGCGGCTGGAACAGGATCATTTTTAGATCAGCAGTCAACGAGAATTGGTGTTTCTATAGAGAATGAATTCGGCAAGATGGCCTTAAAGTCAAAAACCCCACCAAGAATAGCCGGAAGATGCAGCGTATTCGCAAAATCAGACATGATTCATCTTCAACAGGTAGGAACTGAGGTTCACGATATAGTTTCCGGTCTCTGCTATGCACTTACAAGAAATTTCAAGAGTAACATTGGAAAAGGTAAGGACTTTGTTAAGCCAATCGCTTTTCAAGGTGGTGTTGCAGCAAACGATGGAATAGTAAAAGCGTTTGAGGACATACTGGATCTGGATGAAGGAGAGCTCATCATTCCTGAACACTTTAACACGATGGGTGCCCTGGGGACCGCGCTGGCGTTAATTGAGAAGGGAATAAATTCACCATTTAAGGGATTTAAGAAAATAGATGCTTATCTGAAAAACCGTAAAGGTAAAGACTCTAACCTGAAGAAACTTAATTGTAACAACTATGACATCAACGTTAATAGACATGTCTTAAAAAGCGGCAAAAAAGTTGAAGCGTATGTAGGGGTTGATGTGGGGTCTATCAGCACAAACGTTGTTGTTATTGCTAAAAACAGAGATGTGCTTGCCAGACGTTATCTCATGACGGCAGGTAAACCGCTTGAGGCCGTAAGGCAGGGGTTATTAGAGGTAGGGAAAGAGGTCGGTAAGAGTGTCATTATAAAGGGAGTTGGAGTTACCGGGTCGGGTAGATATCTTACAGGTGAGTTTATCGGCGCTGATATTATCAAGAATGAGATTACAGCTCATGCGACTGCAGCAGCATGGGTTGATAAAGATGTAGATACAATATTCGAAATAGGCGGACAGGATTCAAAATATATAAGTTTGGAAAACGGAGCGATTGTTGACTTCACTATGAATAAAGTATGCGCTGCAGGAACAGGATCGTTTCTAGAAGAACAGTCTGAAAAACTTGACGTTAATATTAAACAGGAGTTTGGTAAGAGAGCGCTTGATTCATGTTGTCCTTCTCAGCTTGGTGAGAGGTGTACTGTGTTTATGGAGTCTGACCTTAATCATCATCAGCAATTGGGCGTGCCTAAGGATGATTTGCTGGCAGGACTGAGTTACTCTATCGTGTTAAATTATATCAATCGTGTTGTTGAAAAAAGAAAGATTGGCAATACTATTTTTCTGCAGGGTGGAGTGGCTGCAAACAGGGGTGTTAAGGCTGCTTTTGAGAAGGTGACTGGCAGAACAATCGTCGTGCCGCCTCATCATGATGTTATGGGAGCAATAGGCTCTGCAATAATATCCATGGAAGAAAATACATGGGATGAGTCGAGATTTAAAGGGTTTGATTTAAGAAATAGAAAATATGAGACTACGTCATTTGTATGCAAGGATTGCTCAAATATTTGTGAGATAAGAAAGGTTTCTATTACAGGCGAGTCTCCACTACATTATGGAAGTCGCTGTGGTAAGTTTGATGATGAAAAGAAGGTGAAGAAATCCGATAATCTGCCACGATTATTTAATGAAAGAAGCAGGCTCTTATATGGCCCTTATTATACAGATCGAAAAACCAGAAGTACTGTAAAATATGACAGCAACATTGAATCACGAGGTCGAATCGGCATTCCGCAGGCTTCTACATTCTTTGAGTTATTTCCTATGTGGAGAACATTTTTCACTGAATTGGGATTTGAGATAGTTATCTCGAAGAATACTAATCGAGGCATTATCAGTAAAGGAGTAGAACATGTAAATACAGAAACATGTTTTCCAATCAAGGTGTCACACGGACACGTTGTGGATATGCTCAAAAAAGATATTGATTATCTGTTTTTGCCTAGTGTGATCAATATGACTCACGAATCATCCAACCTGACTCACTCTTATGCGTGCCCATATATTCAGTGTCTGCCTTATATTATCGGCTCTGCTGTAGATCTGGAATCACAAGGTTTTCAGTTGTTACAGCCTATAATTCACTTTGAATATGGAGAAGAACACGTAGTAAAAACATTTCGTCAAATTGCTGCTGATATTGGTGTAAGAGGAAGGAAGGTGACTAAGGCAATAACAAAGGCTCAGGAGACACAAAAGAACTTCTATAAGCGTCTTGAGGAGAGAGGTAAAGAAGTATTAGATAATCTAGAAGAGGATGAAACTGCACTGGTGATCATCAGTCGTCCTTATAACGGATGCGACTCAGGTGTGAATTTAGATCTACCTGAAAAACTCAGAGATATGGGAATCACCGCAATACCGATGGATTGTATTCCAATGGACCTGGAAGATATATCAAGAGATTATCCTAATATGTATTGGAAATATGGACAGAAGATTCTTGCAGCAGCGAGATTTATAGCTAAAGATAAGAGATTGCATGCTCTTTATATTACAAATTTCGGGTGCGGCCCTGACTCATTCATATCCAAGTTTTTCCCTAAAGAAGTTGGAGGAAAGCCGTTCTTGATGATAGACATTGATGAGCACAGCGCAGATGCCGGAGTTATGACACGTTGCGAGGCATTCCTGGATAGTTTAAAAAATGCAAGAGTTAAGAAATTTAAGAAAGATTCAAATAAAAAGCGCAAACACTCTCTAAGTAAGAAAAGAACTATGTACATTCCTTACATGAATGATTGCTGCTTTATGGCAGCAGCAGCTATGAGAGCAAACAATGTTGATGCTGTAGCTCTGCCTATGCCGGATAAAGTCAGTCTTGAATTAGGTAGAAAATATACATCAGGAAAAGAGTGCTATCCGGCAATTCTTACAACAGGGGATATTGTAAAGAGAGCCAAATGTTCTGATTTTGATCCTGACAGGAGTGTCTTCTTTATGGCAACTGCATCAGGCCCATGTCGTTTTGGCCAATATAATACGATGCATAGAATGATCCTTGATGATATTGGTTTGCCACATGTTCCTATATATACATTGGATCAGGGTGATGACTACCAGGAAGATACTAAGAACCTGGGGGCCAATTTCCGTAAACTTACGTGGAATGGAGTTGTATTTGTTGATTATCTACAAAAATTATTACACGAAATAAGACCTTATGAAGTGTATAAGGGTGACTGTGACGTTGTTTATAAACAACATCTCAGAAAAGCAGAACATGCAATAGAGTTCGGGCATGATCTTCTGCAGGTTGCTAAAGACGCGTGTGAGGCATTGAAAAGGGTTCCGGTTGATAGAAGTGTACGAAAGCCTAAAATTGGTATTATTGGTGAAACTTATGTTCGTGGTAATGAGTTTTCAAACAACTTTATTGTAAGAACGATTGAGAAGCTTGGAGGGACAGCGGTAGTACCTCCGTTTAGTGAGTGGTTGGACTATATTGCACATATCAGGCGAGAAGATTGTATAAGGGAAAAAGATTTAAATGCACTTTCAGTAGAGATGCTGACCAGTGTAATACAGAAACATCATGAAAATAAAATGTCACGACCATTTAAGAAAACTGGGAAAAAACTTTTTAAAGAGAGCTCAATAAAAGAACTAATTTCCAAGGGCAAATCTTATATTCATGATTCTTATAGAGGAGATCCTGTTCTAAGTATGGGAAGAGCTGTGGAATACATAGAGGCAGATTATGACGGTATTGTAAACATCATTCCATTTCATTGCATGCCGGGAACGGCAGTAAATGCGGTTCTGGAAAAATTACAGAGAGATCATCATGATATTCCACTATTAAAGTTGACATTTGATGGACAGGAAGAGACAAATGAAGAGACTCGTCTGGAAGCGTTTATTCATCAAGCTTATCAAAGAATGGAAAGCCGACAGAGTGAAAGCAAAGAGTACGCGACTGTGAATTGATTTTTTACAGAGTTAAAAAAGAGGCATTAAAAGTTTATGATAAATGGTAAAAGCTGGAAATACGGGGATAATGTTAACACGGATGAGATTATCCCTGCAAGATATCTGAACACAACTGACGAAAAAGAGCTGGCTGCTCACTGCATGGAAGACATAGACAAAGATTTTGTCAAAAAGGCCAGTGAAGGTGACATAATAGTTGCTGATGAAAACTTTGGCTGTGGGTCTTCCAGAGAGCATGCCCCGATATGTATCAAAGCATTAGGAATTTCCTGTGTAATTGCTAAAAGTTTTGCCAGGATATTTTTTAGGAATTCTATTAATATCGGCTTGCCAATTTTCGAGAGTGAGGAAGCAGTCGATGGGATTAGTGATGGCGATAATGTTAAAGTTGATATAAATACAAACACCATCACTAATTTAACAACAAACAAAGAGTATTCATTTACTCCATTTGCTGATGAGATGAAGGATATTATCAAGGCAGGGGGGCTCATGGAGTACATCAAGGCAAACTAGTATAGCTTTTAGCTTAAACCTTTATTTCACTTTCAAGATCACTCCTCAAGCATTCCATTTTTCCAGAGTTGTAATTTGTCTGTTGTGCCCAGGTCATTTCTAGAGAACATGAATAGATACTGTTGTGCATATCCGGCATGAATGCCAAAGTAATCTAATCCAAATGCCCTTATTTTTTCGTTAGAAACTGTAGTATTGTCAAAGTATAACAATTGCATCGTCTTCTTTATCCACGTGTCTACAGGAAATGCCTGGCTAAAACCGAGGGAAAACAGCATGACACAATCAGCGACTTTATCCCCGACTCCATTTATTTTCTTTAGCTCAATCTTTGCATTTTCGTATGACAGCTTTTTTAATGAATTTAGTTTTCTGATGTTAACAGTCTTGTTTGCCTCAAAGATATACTTTGCACGAAAACCGGTTTTTGCATTAACGATTTTTTTGTAGTTATTAATGTTGCCTGATTCAGGAAATGTATAATTATCAAAACCGCCTATTGATACCTCTTTGCCAAAACTCATAGAAAGAGCATTTAGCTTTGATTTTATTCTAGGGATGTTAGAGGCAGTGGAACAGATAAATGAGATTAGACATTCCCATGGATCTTGTTTAAGGATCCTTAAGCCTCTGTATTTATCTATAGATTTCTCTATATACCTGTCTTTGTTTATTTGCTTAAGTATTTTAGAAAGATTTTCATCTAAAGAGAAGAAATAAGCAATGAATTCTTTGCTTGCACCATGGAACTCTATATCATTCTTAATTTGACGTATTTTAAAAAATTTATCTCGAGCATTAACATAATACCAGTTATCTATCTTGTTAATTCTAAATATTTGTCCACATTCCAGGGTGTGCTCTAAATTGAACTCTTTTACTCTCATTTTACCCATGATAAATCTTCTTATGTCCTTTAGATTAAAATAATTAAGGCATATAGTATATCAGTATTTTAACCATAATTTCCTTGTAAAAAACCTAATAATTTAATATATAAGAGTACATTAAATATAGATAATCTTTAATATTATTGTAAGTTTAAAACATGGCCAAACTTCTGATAGATTTCATAGAGACGGTTGACAAAATCAGCCACAAAATAATTAAAGGCAAAAATGGCTATTACATGCCTAAAATCACATCGGATCAACTTAGCTTCGAGAGGGAACTCCAGTCTTTTTCAGCTGAAGCTGCACCTGAAAGCTTATTGAATACTGCTATTAAGAGATCCCAATCTCACCTTCTCAGTGAACAGGAAGAAGGAACGTATTGGGCAGGCGTACTGGAAGGTGATGTCGCATTAACTGCGGAATATTTAATGTTAATGCATTTTTTGAAGAGGATCGATGTTAAAAAACAAGAGAAGGCTATCAGATATATATTAAAAAAACAGGAAAAAGACGGTGGTTGGAGTATTTATCATGATGGTTTCAGTGATGTAAGTATCTCAGTAAAGTGTTATTTCGCTCTTAAACTGGCGGGCCATTTAGGCGAAGAGCCTCATATGCAGAAAGCCAGGGAGTGTATTCTGAAACTGGGTGGGATAATGAAGTGTAATACGTTCACAAAAATATACCTTGCTATCTTCGGACAATTTGACTGGAAAGGTATACCGGCAATGCCGGTAGAGATAATCCTGCTTCCTAAATTCTTCTATTTTAATATTTATGAAATGTCATATTGGTCAAGGTGTATTGTAGTTCCTTTAGGCATAATTATGGCACATAGATCTAAATTCCAGGTTGGTAAAAGTACGGCATTGGGCGAATTATATGTGATACCCAGGGATCAAGTCTGTTATCGACTGCAGAGAGATCAAAGCAGATTAACTATAAAAAACTTCTTTATAAATTTCGACACAATTTTGAGACGTTACGAGAATAATCCTATCTCTTCGTTAAGAAAAATCGCAATTGAGAAGTCAGAGATATGGATGTTGGAACGTCTTGAAAAATCTGGTGGTCTGGGTGCTATATGGCCTTCAATGGTTAACTCATTAATGGCGATGAAATGCCTTGGATACAAAGATGGGAACCCAATTGTAGAAAAAGCAATAGAAGATATTGAAGCACTAGCAGTATACGAAAAAGATACCATGTTCCTGCAACCGTGTGTTTCTCCTGTATGGGATACTCCGTGGGCAATTATGGCTCTATTAAAATCCGGCTTGCCTAATAATCATCCAGCATTAGTTAAGGCAGGGGAATGGATGTTGGAGAAGGAGGTTAAAACCTTTGGAGATTGGAGTTTGAAGAATCCTGTCAGGGAGCCAAGTGGATGGTATTTTCAGCATGCAAATGAGTTCTATCCGGACAATGATGATGCTGCGGTAGTTATGATGTCCCTACAGCTACTGGATTTACCTGATAAGGAGCATAAGAGCCAGGCAATCCTGAGAGGTTTCAAATGGCTTATGGGGATGCAGTGCAACGATGGAGGATGGGGATCATTTGATAAAAACAATAATAAGACAATACTCAATAATATTCCTTTTGCTGATTGGAACGCACTTCTCGATCCGAGCACAAGTGATCTTACTGCACGTGTTCTGGATTTGATGGGTAAACTGGGATACGACTTAAGCTTTCGTCCTGCAGCAAAAGCAATTAAGTTCCTTAAAAAAGAACAGGAAAAGAACGGCTCCTGGTTTGGACGCTGGGGCACAAATTATGTTTATGGAACATGGTCGGTATTAACCGGTCTTTACTCAATAAAAGAAGATATGTCTAAAGATTATGTAAGAAAGGCAGCATCGTGGTTGATAGATTTTCAAAATGAAGATGGTGGTTGGGGTGAGACATGTAAATCATACTGGGATACATCACTCAGTGCCATCGGCAGGAGTACTGCCTCTCAAACATCCTGGGCTGTCTTGGGGCTTTTATGTACTGAAGAAAGATTTTCCGAGGCTGTAAAGAGAGGCATTGAGTATTTAATGAGAACTCAGAAAGAGGATGGCACATGGGATGAGGAAGAGTTCACCGGCACAGGATTTCCTAAAATATTTTATCTCAGATACCATATGTACAGAAGTTACTTTCCGCTTTTAGCGTTAAGCAGGTATAGAAATATGATCGAATAATTATCTATTGGTGTTTAAATGATACATAAAAGGTCAAAATAATGTTTCTTGTTTGCCAACCGAATACATTCCTAAACTACTCAGTACTAATTCATTATTACGAGTCTGAGCTAACCAATTCCTTAAAAAAATATTTATTAAACAATAGAGTGCACGACTTAATCGTTAACGAGAAATTATTTATTAAATTTAATAGCGAAAATTCTGAGTGAATTATGAGTGCAAAAATTCTTGTAGTTGATGATGAGGAAGAACTCTGTTATATCATTAAACGATTTCTTGAGCAGGAAGGTTATGAGGTGTCAACTGCAGGATACTATAATGAAGCATTAGATAAGTTATCTGAAACAAGATTTGACCTGGTATATACTGATATTAATCTAGGAGTTAAATCGGGAATTGATGTATTGAAAGAAATAAAGGGTAGAAACCTGATTTGTCCTGTGATTATGATTACGGGTAACCCTAATATTGAGTCAGCAACGGATGCTGTGCGGCTTGGTGCTTATGACTACATAATAAAACCAATTAAAAGAGAAACCTTGATCAGAGCTACTAATTTAGCATTGCAGTTTAAGTCTGTGGTTGAGGAGAAAGAAAAATATCAATCAAATCTTGAAGCCATCTTCAGAAGCGTTCGAGATGCTATAATCACGGTAGACAAAGAGTTGAAGGTAGTTGAAATCAATGATGCTGCTGAAGAGATATTCGGTTTTCCGGGTAAAAGTGAGGTTAAAGGGAAGAGTTGTAAACCTTACCTTAGTCAGTGTAGTAGAGAATATGTTGAGGCCCTTAATGAGACTATTAAGTCGAAACTACCTTCAGAAAGAATTCGTTTTGAGTCCGGTGTCAGCAATCTCCCACGGAGGGTTATCAGCGTAAGCACATATCCACTTATTGATTCAAACGAAGAGATTAATGGCTGTGTTATGGTGGTGAAGGATGAGACTCGATTAGCCGATCTGGAGAGCAATCTAAACAAGCGTCAGCAATTTCACAAGATCATAGGTAAAAGTGACAAAATGCAGAAGATTTACTCTTTTATTGAAGCTTTGTCTGACACACAAACTACAGTCTTGATTACGGGAGAAAACGGAACAGGCAAGGGGCTACTGGCTGAGGCATTGCATTGCTCTAAAAAGGATAATAAAAACCCTTTTGTTGTTGTCGGTTGTGCTTCTTTATCTGATAATCTTCTTGAGAGTGAACTATTTGGGCACGTTAAGGGTGCATTCACAAGTGCTGCCAGTGATAGAGTTGGTAGATTCCAGAAAGCTGATGGGGGTACAATTTTTCTGGATGAGATAGGTGATGTTTCTGATTCGATGCAGTTGCGATTATTGAGAGTCCTTCAAGAAATGGAGTTTGAACGAGTCGGGGATTCTACACCTGTCAGGGTAAACGTCAGGGTTATTGCTGCTACTAATCAGGATATTCGCAAGAAGGTCAGACACAAAAAATTCCGTGAAGATCTGTACCACAGACTAAAGGTTGTTGAGTTAGCAATACCGCCTCTCAGAGAGAGGCGTGAAGACATTCCTCTTCTGGTAGATCATTTTATCAAGGTATTTAATAAAAAGTTAAATAAGGATATTAAATCAGTATCTGCAGATGTGCTAAAAGTCCTTATGGATTATAAATGGCCAGGTAATATCAGGGAATTACAACATGCATTGGAACACGCTTTTGTAGTTTGTAAAAGCCCTTATATTACTGTCGACAACCTGCCATCGGAAATTTGTGTCAATGAAACTGTAAGTGTTCATTCTAAAGGGGTAAAGAAACTCAATGAATTTGATTCAATTGTGAATGCATTAAATAAAACAGGCTGGAATAAAGCGAAGGCAGCACGACTGCTTGGAATGGGAAGAACTACACTCTACATGAAAATTGACGAGTATCACATCACTGAGAAGTGAGTGATATAAAAGTGTTCAACCGAACACTTCTGTTCCGTTGAACATTTATGTTCAATTGAACACTTTTTCCTGCTTTACAAACTGCTCCGATACAGAATTCCTTATTTCACGAAGATTTTTATCTCTTCTTTTATACTCTGTAAATTTCCACAATTCTCCTATAGAATAATATGGAGAATAGACATTTTATTCTGTCCACATTAAGTCAATATAAGACTACATAATTCTCTAAGTGTTTGCAATAGAGACATTTCAAGAAATCAAATATCTTCTGCTAATCAATATTAGCACTTTTACATGATTCAGTAAAACACCTCATCACAACATGAAGTTTTATGTACATCAAGACATCATTAAATGTCTGGCATGTGATAATAAATCTCTATTGGTACTTATTTTGTTATATAGCACAACTACAACGAGTTTACATACATTAATAATTTAGATTGGCTTGACTCGTAATAACATGCATTAGAAAACAGATTTATGAATCAGCAAAAAATGATAATTAAAGAATATAAATTTCTAACCTTTCACCTGAATAACGACATATATGGCATAGAGATGTCGAGAGTTAAAGAGATCATAGGTATTAAGGAAATAAAAACCGTTCCTGAAGCCCCGTATTATATGAAAGGTGTAATTAGCTTGAGAAAAAAGATCATGCCTGTTGTGGATTTAAGGCTTAGATTCTCAATGCCTGAATCAGAGCATCCTCTTGAGACATGCATAATAATTACAGAAGTAAGGGTTAATCATTACGAAAAAAACAATCTACCTGTTCAGAATAGAGATCTGCCTCAACAGATAGGCATAATTGTAGATAGAGTAGCAGAGGTCTTCGATATTAAGAGTGGAGACATTGAAGAGAACCCATCTTATGAAAGGGGCATAGATAAAGGCTCTATAATTGGTCTGGGCAAGGTGGAAGAGAATATAATAATGCTACTTGATATAGAGGAAGTATTGTCGTCTGGGGTGATGGTAGAACCGTCGACAATAGAAGAATTAACATCCGGGTTCTAATAATAATTTTATTTTTTTAGAGAGGAGTTTGAGATGACCATTGGTAAGAAGTTTATTTTAGTATTTTCAATATTTTTTGTTGCCGTGATAACGGGGGCATTCTTTGTCTTCAATACGATAAGGGAACAACAGAACGAAAAGGCTGTTGTTAACCTTGCCGGAAGACAACGTATGTTAACACAGAAGTACTTTAAGGAATATATAAATGAGTTAATCCCATTGCAAGTCCGACACAGTACAATGAAAGCCGCAGAAATAGCAACTCTACAGATTGTTGAGGATCGCAAGCAGTTTACAAAGAATGTTGTTATAAAGCTTAAGAAGGATGGTATTGTCGATGTACATCCAAACAGGGAGTATGCCAGTATAGATGGTGGTATACCTCTTCCTGCAACCTTTGTACAGGAAGTATCAAGCAAAATAAATGCAAAAGGGGTCTATAGTTATGATCTCCTGAGTAAGTGGAATATAAATAAAGAGAAGGGGTTGGGAACTGACTTTGAAAAAGACGCCTTCAGCTATTTATTCAATAAAGAGGGTAATGTCTTTTCACGATTCATGGTGCACAATGGTGTTTATACCTTACGATATGCTACAGCAGATGTAGCAGCTGCTCAAGGCTGTGTTAATTGCCATAACAATCATGCAGAGAGTCCTAAGCACGATTTCAAACTGGGAGATGTCATGGGTGTCCTCGTAGTAAATATCCCAATCGGTACAGTAAGCGCATCAACAGTTGCTTTCTTTGCTGATTCTGGTGACGGGCAACTAGGTGAAAACACTTTTCTTAAAACTAAAAAGGTATTTGATACAACACTCGCTGCTCTCATAAATGGTGGACAGGCTCCATTAGACCTTGGAATGAAGAACTTTACTACACTTCCTGCTACTAAAGATGCAACGATTGTGGCTAAATTAAGAAAAGTTAAAACTTTATGGGGTACAACACAGATAGAGCTTGAAAAGCTTAGTCATGTTGAACCTAATTCTGCAGAATATATAGATTCCTACAAGGAAGCTTACAAAAACATTAATGCGACAATGAAGACTATGAATGCCGCAGTTGGCATGTATCAGGCAAATTCTGAGAAGAAGATGGCAATGTTGCTATGGATACAAGGCGCTTCTGTTGGTCTGGTCTGTCTGGTTATTGGACTTGGCTGGATATTCTTCGCTCGTCCTTTGATAAACTTCCTTAAGGAGCTTGTTAGTAAACTGACAGAGGGCTCACAGCAAGTTGCTGCTGCTTCCGGGCAGATATCGTCTTCCAGTCAAAGTCTTGCACAGGGTTCATCTGAGCAGGCGTCGTCTCTGGAAGAGACCTCTGCGTCAATGGAAGAGATGACATCCATGACAAGGCAGAACGCTGAGAATTCTAAAGAAGCTGCCAACATTGCAGAGCAGTGTAATAGAAATGCAGAAACCAGTAGCGTATCTGTAAATGATATGAACAAGGCAATGCTTGATATTAACGATAGCAGCAAGAAGATCGGAGACATAATAAAGGTAATTGATGGCATAGCATTTCAGACCAATCTCCTGGCACTTAATGCTGCTGTAGAGGCAGCACGTGCAGGTGAACATGGAAAGGGCTTTGCTGTCGTAGCTGAAGAGGTTCGAAACCTTGCACAGAGAAGTGCAACTGCTGCGAAGGATACATCGGATCTTATTCAAGACTGTATAAGTAAGGCTGATGTGGGTACTAAGCTTTCTGAAGAGTGTAAGACCTCTTTAACTGACATAGTAACAAATGTCAAGAAAGTGACTAGCCTGATTGATGAAATCTCGATTGCTTCTACGGAACAGTCTGAAGGAATTGACCAGGTCAGTAAGGCAGTACAGGAGATGGACCAGGTTACACAGCAGAATGCCGCTAATGCAGAAGAGACGGCATCAGCGAGTGAAGAGATGTCTGCACAGTCGCAAACACTCTTAGAGCAGGTGAGAATATTATCTAAAGAGGTTGGAATTGAAGATGATGAATCAACTAACACTTATGATAATTCACACTTTAAAGGTGGTAATGGAAAACATGCCCTCCCTCATAATCCGACACCTGCAGAGGATCTAATCCCAATGGGTACAAACAGGATTATTGAACATGATGAAAAATTGACTGATTTTTAGTTGATTAAAATGTAGTGTTGATGTGGCATGCCAATACATATTGTGCAAATGCAATAGGTATTGGCAGTGCCCGTCATTTTTCGAATGTACATCAACAACTGTCAAAAGTCCATGGCGCATAACCTGAGACTTCTGATAGCGCCCTTCACCCTCATCTCCCATTCCGTGGTGAG
>CAYTLC010000030.1:15372-19701 GCA_964438395.1 uncultured Candidatus Scalindua sp. | reverse complement strand
TCCTGCCTGCGAAGTGCCGGTGTCACTGTTGTAGATAGCCCGGCAGATATAGGAGCAGCGGTACAGAAGGCACTGAGCTGATCCTGTTCAGCGTGGCATGTTTTCAAATGAAGTCTACCAGAAAAACTTTATACATTATCGTAACTAATGGCTAAGAAACAGGGAATTGTTAACATTAATCACAAGCGGTGTAAAGTATGTGGTATATGCGTCAGCATGTGCCCTGTACAAAATTATAAAATAGAACAGAGAAAGCTTAGAGAGTTCGGCAAATGCATTGCATGTCTACAATGTGAAAGATATTGTCCTGACATGGCACTAATTATAGATACTAAAAAATGACAAAAAGACTCCTACAGGGTAACCAGGCAATAGCTCTGGCTGCTGTAAAAGCCGGTTTAAATTTTTATGCCGGATATCCTATTACACCGGCATCAGAAATTTTGCACGAGCTGGTTAACAAAAAAACAGTAAAAGTCTTGCAGATGGAAGACGAAATCGCCTCTATTAATGCAATTATTGGTTCATCTCTGGCAGGTGCGAAATCCATGACAGCAACATCTGGTCCGGGATTTTCACTTATGCAGGAAAGTATCGGACTTGCCCATATGATGGAAATTCCGCTAGTCATTGTGAATGTTCAACGTGTCGGCCCCAGCACAGGGATGCCAACATTTCCTGCGCAGGGAGATATACTACAATGCAAATATGGTAGTCATGGAGATTATTTCCCAATAGTCTTTTATCCAAACTCCGTTGCAGAGCTCTATGAGTATACTTTTAATGCCTTCAATGCCGCCGAAGAGTCACTTAGCCCGGTAGTACTTTTAAGTGACAGTTATGTTGGCCACCTTTATGAAACTATTGAGGAAGTAGATTATCCTGTATCTAAAAGAACTTTAGCTCCGTTGGGAACATCAAACAGACATTTCACAGGCCTTACTCATGCAGATTCAAAACCGGTGACTTCAGACCCGGAAGTACATAAAAAGCTAATTAAACGCCTTGAGACAAAACAGAAAAAAGTATCCAGAAAGTATAATGATTATGAATATATTGAAAACAAAGATTCAGACACCCTCTTGATAGCATACGGCGCAATGTCAAGGGTTGCGTATGATTTCAAAGAAGATTTCGCTATTTATAGACCGGTTAGGATTTTCCCGATAGTGGAAAAACTAAAAGAGATAGCTAAAGACTATGAAGAAATTGTCGTGATAGAGATGAACACAGGTCAATATTCAAATGAGGTAGAAAGATTCCTGCATCGTGAGATTAAGCTTATCCCAATCCTGGGTGGCAAAATAGATTTGAATGAAATTTGGAAAAAACTAAGGAAAATCAAAAAGAAAAAATGACCAAAGAACTTACATACCTTAATTATCTGAAACAGGACAGATTACCACACCAGTGGTGTCCCGGGTGTGGCAATGGAATTATTCTTAAACTTTCCTGCCAGGCCATGGAAAAACTGAAATTCTTGAAAAAAGGAACAGTTATGGTATCTGGTATTGGCTGTTCCGGAAGGAGTGCCGGTTTTTTTGATCTTGATTCAGTACATACGGCTCATGGGAGAGCACTCCCGGTAGCTGAGGGAATTAAGCTGGCCAAAGAAGAACTAAATGTAATGGTAATCAGTGGAGATGGAGACCTTTTCGGGATAGGTGGGAATCATCTCCTGCATGCATCCAGAAGAGACACGGACATCACCGTAATATGCATTTCAAACGCTATATACGGTATGACAGGAGGCCAATGTTCTCCCACTACCGAAATAACCTCAAGAACACTAACAACACCACGAGGAAACGTAGACTCGCCCATCAACGTACAGGCGCTTGTTACTGCACATAACTGCTTTTATGCCCGTTCTACTACATTCCATTATAATCATGCAATGAAGTGTATTTATGAGGCGTTACAGCACAAAGGATTCTCATTTGTCGAAATAAAGAGCCAATGCATAACAAATGATGGTCGCAGGCGTGGTTTTAAAAACTCATATGAAATGTTAATGTCATACAAGGAAACCTACAAAATCAACAATAACACGAATAAATTAGAACACAATGAAATTGGAATTATAAGATGAAATACGAAATAAAGAAACTTGAAGAACACGAAGTCAGGGACACAATTAAAATGTTCAGATCAATAGTTGATGAACTGCACGCTGACAGTTCTAAGGCCGAACGCTCGCACTACAAAGCAACTCACCCTGTTAATAAAGTGAAAAAACAACTTAACGATAAGAATAGCGTCTATCTAATAGGCAAGCGGGGAGATGAAATCATCAGCTTTATGTTTGCCCTGGTTTCTGATGGTATTGGCAATATACACTGGTTAGGAGTCAAGCCGGAATATAGAAAAGAAGGATATGCAAAATTACTTTTGGATAAAACGATTAAAGCATTTGCAAGAAAATCATGTCACGAAGCCAGAGCATTCATTTATCCGGAAATAAAAGGTGCTTACAAACTGTTAAGAGGTTTCGACTTTGAAGAAAAGTCATTCATCGATGAGCAGTTTTTTGGTATCAGCATCATTTTAATGGAAAAAATGCTGGCACCGGTACCATTAAAAAAAGTAGCAAAGAAAATAGTACTTGCCGGTGAAGCTGGGCAGGGTATAAAACTCATGGCACACACCCTGGGCAATATACTGGCCAAGTTGGGAAAAGAAGTATCACTTAATATTATTTACGGCTCAGCTGTGCGTGGAGGTGAAATAACTGCAGAATTGATCTATTCTGACGAGAAGATAGACACCCCATTCTTTGATAAAGCTGACCTGGGTGTCTGCTTATCAAAAAGTAAAAAAGAGGCCATTAATGCCAAAGAGTTAATCGTCGAAGCAGACGCATACGATAGTGATCTCATCCATCCTATACCGGATGTAATGCCGTTCGCTAAAATTGCTATGGACCAATTTCATAGCCATGTATTTGTAAACATGATAGCACTGGGAAGATTGCTTAGCATTATTGGTATTCAAATTGACAAAGTAGATTTTGAATCGGAGTTTCAATCAAGATTTCTTGAAGAAAATACACGTGCGGTAAAATTTGGCTATACATACCGGGATTAAATCTTAAGTAGGCAATGCAAACCCTACAAAAACTCTTATCATTAGATTACTTTATATGCAAAAATCTATTGTCCTCATAATCAGAGACGGCTGGGGCCTAAACCCGAATCCGGATCATAACGCAGTAGCAAATGCCCATACACCAAACACCGATTTATTTCTGAAGAAATATCCAAATACGATACTGGACGCCTCCGGTACATCAGTAGGTTTACCGGAGGGCTATCAGGGTTCTTCAGAAGTTGGTCACCTTAACATCGGTGCGGGTAGGATCGTAGAGCAGGAAATCACCAAAATAACAAACAACATTCAAGACGGTACTTTCTTTAATAGCCCTGTCTTTCGGAAGGCGATTAAAAACGTTATAGACAACAATTCATCACTCCACCTGATGGGCCTCGTGCAAGACGAAGGTGTTCACGCACACCAGGATCATCTTTTCGCAATTATGAAACACGCAAAGGAGCAAGGTGTCAAACAACTATACATACATTTCTTTGCGGACGGAAGGGATTCCGCTCCGAAGAGTACCATAAACTATCTCCGAACCCTGAAAGAAAAGATAAATGAGTACGGTATAGGCAAAATTGCTACATTTATGGGTCGATACTATGCGATGGACAGGGGCAAGGAATGGCAGCTCACAACTACGGCATACAACGCAATAACAATGGGAGAAGGGGAAAAGATAGATAACGAAGAAAGCCTGGAAGATGCAATACAGGAAGCCTACAAAACAAAAACACCAAATGGCAAAGATATGTTTGACGAATATATTCCACCCCTGATAATTGGGGGTTATGAAGGAACTCAGGATGGAGATTCTGTCATACATTTCAACTATAGACAGGACAGGGCTATCCAATTAACAATGGCATTTGTTGAAGACGACTACCCGGGTGAAAGGTGGAAAAAGTTTGATATTGTTTATTGTGGCCTCACAAGATATTACGATACATTTCCCTTTAACATTCTGGAACCAATGGATGATGGCGGAGGCATGGACAATCTGCTCAGTCAAATTCTGAGCCAGAGAAAAATGAGACAGATCCGCATTTCTGAGACACAGAAATACAGTCATGTAACATCCTTTGTTAACGGCAAACGCACTGAACCCTTTTCTGGTGAAGAGCAGATAGAGATCAAGGGAACTTTCGACCCCGCCACTTTTGCTGACCACCCGGAAATGAACGCGTATGATGTTACAGAAGAGGCCGTAAAAAAAATAAATTCAAACGAATT
>CAYTLC010000030.1:0-15272 GCA_964438395.1 uncultured Candidatus Scalindua sp. | reverse complement strand
ATAATTACAGATTAATAATAGTCTTTCATTTTTTGTTAATAAATGATAGGAGTATTTCAGACTGACAGAAAAAATTACAACTATACACCTCACTGATTTACACTTAGGCCATCATTGCAAGAATTGATTTTATTTCTGGATGTTCAGACAAGCCGATATTATGGTAGTAACTGTGAATATTAGTTGATAATGTATACGCGTAATTTCCAGAAACAAAAGTACTGATAACGGTTTAAGAAGTAATAGCATTTTTTTAAAGACTTGGTTCTGCAAGTTGAGGAATTTTTGTGACTAAAGAAACTATTAAGTGTCCGGATTGTGGTTCAGTAATTGAATTGTCAGAAGCCATTTCACATGATATTGAAGTAAGGCTGAAGCAACAATACGAAAATGAAATCGGAAAGACGAAAAAGGCTATTGAAGAGAAAGCAAAGAAGGAGGCGCAGGAATCATTAAACATCAAGATTTCCGATTTAAATGAGCAGCTGGAGGAAAAAACCAAAAACTTGAAAGAAGCTCAAAGGCAAGAGCTTGAGCTTCGAAAGAGACAGCGCGAACTTGAGGAAAAAGAGGAGAAATTAGAGCTGGAGCTTAGTCGTAAAATTGATGCTGAGCGTCAAAAAATTATTCAAAAAACATCTAAAGAATTTGAAGAAACTCATCGGCTGAAAGATGCGGAAAAAGATAAACAGCTTGACGATATGAAAAAGCAGATCGATGAGCTCAAGAGAAAAGCCGAACAGGGCTCGCAACAAATGCAGGGCGAGGTGCTGGAACTGGAACTGGAAGAATCATTGAAAGAGGAATTCCCATTTGATGATATAGAACCGGTTGCCAAGGGAATAAAAGGTGGTGATATTATACAGACAGTAAAAACACAATCAGGACGCATCTGCGGAAAAATCTTATGGGAAACAAAACGAACAAAGAATTGGAGTGATTCCTGGATCCAGAAACTAAAGGATGATCAACGTGATGCAAAAGCGGATTTAGCTATCCTGGCATCTAAAACCTTGCCAAAGGGCTTTCATCATTTCCGACTGATATCAGGTGTATGGGTAACAGATATACTTTCTGCCGTGAGCCTTGCATTAGCTTTGAGAGTAGTACTGATTCAGGTTGCAAGAGAGAGGGAAACACAAGTCGGCAAAAAAGAAAAAATGGAAATCGCTTACAATTATCTGACAGGACAGGAATTTAGAAATAGAGTGGAAGCAATCGTAGAATCTTTTACTGCGATGAAGGTGGATCTGGAAGCAGAAAGGCGTGCAATGCTGAAAATTTGGTCCAAACGGGAAAAACAGATAGAAAGGGTAATCTCTAATGCTGCGGGTATGCACGGAGATCTTCAAGAGATAGCAGGAACTTCGTTGCCAACTATTAAAATTTTGGAACTACCCAATAATGATGAATAGAAAACTTCATAGATATGAACTTTTTTATGAGAAATTATGTTATAGGAGTTAATGCATTATTTTTTCGAAAATTTAGAAGGGAGATCAAAAATGGTCGGAAAGCTTAAGTCCATGCTTATGTTTGTTGCAGTTATTAGTGTTACATGCCTGATGCTAAATTTTGCAGGAACGAATACAACCGCTTATGCGCATGGTTCCTCAACTGCCAAATCAAGTGAGTGCCCGTTAGATAAAGGCGGAAAATGCTCAGATGACAAAGGTTGCAGTAAGAAATCTAAATGCGACAAGGGTGGAGGTCACAAGATTGACAAAATGATGGATCTTACCCGCTGCGCAAAAAAGGAATTATTGAAGGAAAAAATCAAGGCAAACCTTGAGAAAAAAATAGGACCGAAATTAGATAAAATAGCTGATCTTCTTGTCGATGCAATGCTTGACGAATACCGATCCGCAATACAAGGTAAAGCACGTAAATCTACACTACAGAATGATATAAGGGAAGTATTCAGCGGGAAAGGCCCTCAGCAACATTAGAATAAGCATGCTGGTAAATTATCTGCCCGTATTTATTGTTCGGTACGGGCAGGTCGGCTACCTACCCCAATACTTTTTAACCACGAAACTTTCCGAAGCCTCGGAACATGCATAAAAAAAGTCCTCAATACCCTTTAAAGGATATTGAGGACACTATTACTACGGTCGTGTTTTATTATAGCGATTCTACACTTTTTACTTACAACTCATTTCGATAGTTTATACAGTAAAAAGCATGAGTACTCTTTGTAAAATATACTTATAATTTGACAACGTTTGCTGCTTTGCTACCCTTTTCGCCTTCTTCAATGTCAAACTCTACCTGATCTCCTTCTGAAAGGCTTTTAAAGCCTTCAGCCTGGATCGCGGTATGATGAACAAAGACATCGTCACCATTCTCCGGTGTAATAAAACCAAAACCTTTTGAATCGTTAAACCACTTTACTGTTCCAGTCGCCATAATAAAAACCACTCCCTTCAATAAAAAAAACTAAAAAAAAAAGGCGGCAAGATTGGAAAACCTTGCCGCCTTACTAATGTTTAAAACATATAATCTGACGCTACAGTACAACCAATACTACCCGCAATTTCGAATTACACATAAAGGTATCAAACATTATTTGTAAAAGCAAGAGAAAATAAAATAAATAAAATTATTATAGTAAGCAAATTTCCTATAGTCTGCGGATTACGACTTGTGACAAAATATTAATGATTTGGCACATAAGGTAAACTGATATTTTTCCTGTTGATTTTACCGAACAACATCACTATTATTAGCGAAAATCCTTAAACGCTTTAAAATGTCATAAGGTCTGATAAAAGAAGGACGTATTTTACACCAGCGTGTATTATTATCTTTAAACACGGGCTCTATTTCCGGAATTTTTTGCAACTATAAGTGAAGGGTTTAGAATATGAAAATTTTAGTTGCTCTCGATTTATCCAGTGCCTCACAGAAGATATTAGATAAAGCAAAAACCCTCGCGATAGCACTGCCTGCTAAAGTATGCTTACTCCATGTTATTGAGGGTGAACCGGATTTTCTGGATGACGAGCCAGATTTACAGAACTCAAGTGACCAGGGACAGCAGGAATTCCCTCAAGCACATAAGAATTTACAAAAAGAGGTTGACGGACTCAGGCAATCAGGCATAGAGACTAAAGGACTTCTCTCGCAAGGTTCCGTTGTTGAAGTTATTCTTCAGAAATCAAAGCAACTTGAAATTGACATAATTATTGTTGGTACCCACGGACACGGAGGTGTTCATCACATGATATTTGGCAGCGTTAGTGAAGGAGTGTTACGAGACACTTCCTGCCCTGTCCTTGTTATACCTACAATCGATAGGAAATAATTATTCACCGATTCGTCCGGCCCGGGAGACATAACTATGGAAGTAACACCTTTTCAACAATTCATACTGATAAATCTGTACAATCTCTGGAAAGAATACGGCTCCAGTAAAGTAAAACCTTTAGAATCATTAATAGAAGAATACGATTATAAAGAAAAAAATATCAGAAAACCAATGAAAGCCCTTATCTCAGCAGGGCTTGTTGATTCTGATTCGTACAGTGCATGGTTAACGAAAAAGGGTATTAGTCAAATGGAAGCGACCAGTTGTTCTGACGACAGCGCCGTTACCCAGGAACACAAAACACCGGTCAATATCACAACTAGCTTTCTCGAAAATTTTGAACAGGCAATCAGCAAATCCGAAGTACAGTCACCCGAAAGAGAGATGTGGCTGCACGGCATAACACAGATCGGCCAAAATCCCATACTTCTTAAAACATTGGAAACAGCTCTTAAAGCGACAATAGACAGTAAACCTTCTTAAATTTCGCCAAAAACTGCAGCTGGAGCGCAATTGTATACTTGCGATTTGCACTCATTAGTTGAAGTTACGATATGTATTAATCTCTGATCATCCAGTAAACCCGTCTAATATATCTTTTCTTCACGGCTTAATTATTTCAATGTTTCCGCCACAGTACACATTATTTGAAATGGCAGCCTCTATCGCCAGTCTGGCTATCTCCTCTGCGCTCTTCTTTTGATCATACAGTACGTGCATCGCACCGATCGCGTAATCACGGCCAGCCCCGATAGCATAAAATTTCTGAAACTCTGTCACACACATATTTGATGAAACAAAGAAAATACGCTTTTTTGTGGCTATCAAAAATGCTGAATCCAGCTCACCAAATGGTGAGTCGGTATCTTCACACTGATTATTAACGAATGAGTATTTTTCATGTAAGACAGGCCAAAGCTTCTTGAAAAACAGAAAAACTTGCTGCTTTGTTGCCAATCTGACCGTCTTTTTACCTTTCAGATAATCATCCAGGATGTTGTCATACAGGCCCCAACCTGCACCAGCAAGTATAGCGGAACCTATTCGCCTCAACTTAGATTCATACAGATTATCGACACCTGTCGTATTAGTATCAAAGCACTGTAATGTATCCGCACCAATAACGACTTTATTATCTTTCTTAACTACTACTGCAATAGACATTATCTTCTCCCGGAAAACCTGATAAGTTTTAATAACTGCCTTGATGTGTACTAATCCGTGTTCAGCCTTAGTATAGGAAAAACCGCACATAAATTATACTAAAAAAACCGTTACTATCGAAATACGAAGAGCACAAAGAGGATGGTAAAAAAAGTAGAAAGGAGGTAATATAAGGGAGAGATAATTCATCCTTCTAAAGAGGACGGGTACTCTCTCCGGAAGGATAAATGCTATGAAGATAAATATGAATATTTTCAAATCACCTTGTTGGAATAATATAATTATAATCTTAATTATAGCAGTGGCTGTTTTTTTGCCAGAAACAGGAATTCCTAGATTCACTATGGGTGATGAGATCAAATGCAGGAACTACTGTTGCTCTATGTTTATAAAAGCAATTGGTATTATAAAAAAGCACGAAGGGAAAGAGGAAGAGAGAATACTGCATTCCAGAACCTGTGAGTTATTAGAGGATATTGATTCTCATGATTATCTGTTATGCTCGGAACTTGAATTAGCATATAGTAAAGGGTTTGTAAAATGTAAAAGTTGTGACTTAAAGGCTACATACTATGACCCATGTACGGCGAAATGCTGTAAATACTATGGATGGATCATTGAACCGTTTACGGGCATCCTGCATAGAAAGGACTGCCATTACCTGAGAATAGTAAAGGTAGGTATGTTTCAAGATCTTGCATTTATCTGTTCCCGTCACAATACCGAGGAAGAACTTATTGATAAGGCTATTGTAGAAAGGAAAGCTAATTACAGAGTATGTAATTTCTGCTTTAGAAATATAATACCCAAGAGGTACAAGCTCCAACCGGGAATATTAAGGTATTATGAAAGTGGTGAAGTTGAGTACAGTTTAGAATCAGTAGAATTATGTTTTTTTAAAATGTTCAGATAATGGTTATTTCCTAAGAAGTTTAGGTCAAAACATTTTAAAAAAATGCCTGAATATGATAGAATATTTTTCCTATTTATTTTGGTAAAAATTTGAGCATGTCATTCACACAGGAGAGGAAATTACTTACGCGGAAGATATAACTGATAAAACTATGAAAAAATTTTTTAATACATGCCCAAGAGATTGCTACGACACCTGTGCCATGATTACAACGGTTGAAGATGGTAAGGCCATCAAGCTTCAGGGCAATCCTGAACATCCTATAACGCAAGGATTTCTCTGCTGGAAGATACAGAACGCTTTAAAGTTTGTATATTCACCAGAGCGCCTGAAACGTCCTCTGAAAAGAGTAGGAAAGAAAGGGAGTGATAATTTCAAAGAGATTACGTGGGAAGAAGCTTATAGGGAAATTGCGCACCAGATGGAAAATGTTCTGTCCAGGCACGGAGCAGAAGCAATATTACCGTTTCACTATTATGGCCACATGGGACTTCTTAATAAACAATTACCCCAGCGGATCTTCACAACACTGGGCACCAGTAATTGCTCACCTACAGTATGTTCAAACGCTGGACGAACAGCCATGCAGTATGTTTATGGCGGATTCTGGGGTCTGGATCCGGAAGAGATTCACTCTTCCAAACTCATTATTTTCTGGGGATTGAACGGACCATGGAGCAACCTGCACGGATATAATATGGTAAAGCAAGCCGTGCGTAACGGAGCAAAGTTCTACGTCATCGATCCCTTAAAAACAGGCCAGCTCGGGAAGCACCTTGCCATTAAGCCAAACACCGACGGAGTCCTTGCACTGGGAATTGCAAATTATCTGATATCAAACAATAAGTACGACAAGGAACATGTAGAAAAATATACACACGGTTTTGAACAGTTCAGGGATGTAGCTGAGGATTTTGATCTTGAAAGGGTTTCAAGGATAACAGACTTATCTGTAGAAGATATTAGAGAGTTGGCAGAAGATCTGTATCGGTTAAGGCCAAGCTTCATTCATCTTGGGTTTGGTATCCAGAAACATCTTTATGGCGGAGAAGCCGCAAGGACGATTGCCCTCCTCCCTCCTCTGGTAGGTGGATTCAGAGTGCATTACAGCAACACTGACAGAGAAATAGATCTTGCCTTTCTCCAGGGCAAACACCTTATCAACCCGGAAACACCAAGAACTCAAAAAATGCGTAACATGGCGCAACTTGGCAAGTTGCTTGAGGCGGAAGAGATAAAATTTCTTTTCGTCTTCAATACCAATCCTCTGGTAAACCTACCGAACCAGGCATTAGTTAGGAAAGGAATGGAGAGCGAGGATCTCTTTACAGTTGTACATGATATCTTTCTGAATGATACCTGCAGCTACGCGGACATTGTTCTGCCTGCACCGAGTTTCCTGGAATCATTTGATATCCATATATGTTATTATCACAACTATCTCTCCATAAACCAGAAGGCGATTGAACCTCTTGGTGAATCTAAACCCAACTATCAGGTCTTTAGGGAGCTTTCTGAAGCTCTTGGCCTGAATACGAAAGAGCTCTTTCCCCCGGAACGTGAAGTGGCCGAAGAGTTTCTCAATAGAAGCAAGACAGTGGATTTTACATTGAAAGACCTGGAACAGTATGGTTTCTGTAAAATGAAGCCCAGACCGCAGGACGAATATCTCACTCCGTCCGGTAAGATTGAAATGTACTCTCAACTTGCTGAAAAAGCCAATATTCCGCCTCTACCCGGTTACTATGAAGAGGAAAAGAGCTTGTACCCATTCCAGTTTCTAACGGTAAATCATAAGCGCATCACACGCTCTCAGTTTCATAATATCTGGAAGAAAGAGATAGAACCAATCGTCCTGATTAATGATGAAGATGCAAAGAAGAAAGGTATAAAAGAAGGGGATTGGGTCGTATTAAAAAATGACCAGGACACCTTGAACATGAAGGCACGTCCTACTAAGGATATAAAACAGGGAGTTACTTTAGCCTACGGAGGATTGTGGTCTAAGCTGTGTGAGGGCAAAGGTGCAAACACCCTGACGCCGGATATTGTCCAGGATTTTGGTGGCAACGCGACATATAATTCCACATACGTTGAGATTGAAAAGCAGTAATGTGAAATGGATAAGAGCAGAAACTGTGTATTTAAAATTCAGGAAGAGCGGTTGATATTTTATCGGACTGGCCTGATTTCCTTTTCCCCTTGGCCATCTTTTCAAACTGAGTAAAGTGTTCCGGCTCCCCTATCACGGCGACCTTGTCTCCAGCCTCTATCATGGTATGGGCACGTGGGTTAAACAATATTTTTCCATTCTTTTTTTTCAGGGCCACGATTACGACCCAGTTTTTTGCTCTAATGTCTGCGTCTTTGATGGTTTTATCCGCCAATGCAGACGCCTCTTCTACGACAACCTCCTCTATCTGAATTTCCATATTACCGGCTTTTGCCGTCAACTCCAGAAAGTCAACTACAGTTGGTTTAAGTATGGTGTGGGCTATCCTGATGCCTCCAATATGATATGGAGAGACAACCTTGTCCGCCCCCGCTCTTGTCAGCTTGTAATCCGCCCCCTCTTCATTTGCTCTTGCAACTATGAAGAGCTTCTTATTCAGCCCCCTTGCACTGAGCACAACGTAAAGGTTCTGAGCGTCCGAATCAAGAACTGATATAAGCCCTTTCGCTTTTTCTATACCTACGCTCTTAAGAAGATCATCTCTTGTTGCGTCTCCATAGATAATTATGGCATCGTCATCTACATCGAGTTCCCGGGGTTCTTTTTCCACGATAACAGATTGGATCCCCTTACGTTTTAGTTCCTTGCAGATTACCTTCCCCATACGGCCATAGCCGCAGACAATGTAGTGATTTCGCAACGACTCTAATGTCTTCTTCAATTTTCTCCTCCCGAATACATCCCGAATTTCACCTTCGAATATAGCCTTTAACCCGTAATTTACTGCAAATGCTACAACACCCAGACTAAAAAATATCAGGCCGATAGTAAAGGCCTTTCCAGTTTTTGAAAGTGGTTCTATTTCATGAAACCCTACCGTTGATAGGGTAATAACTGTCATGTACAGAGAATCAAATACTTCCCATCCCTCTATAAAATAGTAACCGGCAGTACCTGACAGTAAAACAACAATAAAAAGGATCAGGGAAATAATTAGCTTTTTTCTAAATGTGTTTGCACTATCTTTCATTAAGGATGGAAAATTATGAAATTATATTCTTTATCAAAATAATGATGTAGATCGCTTATATCACTTTAGACTTGTCAGCTGGGAAATTACAACAATCCAGCACATAAGTCAAGGATTTACCTGAAGTTATCCAACCAAATCCTTAGCAATTTTATTGAGGGCAGATCCTGCCCGGAACCATTCTATCTGCTGTTCCGACATAGTATGTTTAGTTTCCAGGTCCTCTTCTGTACCGTCACTGTGCTTGATTATTACGGAAACATTTTTGTCAGGAGCCAAACTTCCCAAACCAGTTATAGACACCTTATCATCCTCACGGAATTTTTCATAATCAGCCGGTTCAACAAATGTCAGAGGAAGGACACCCTGCTTCTTTAAATTCGTCTCGTGGATCCGGGCGAATGAACGGACGATTACTGCAACAGCACCAAGAAACCTTGGAGACATGGCAGCATGTTCACGTGAAGAACCTTCCCCATAATTTTCATCACCTACAACAACCCATGAAACTCCACGTTCCCTGTAATCACGGGCAATATCTGAGAATCTTATACCGCTCTTACCGGTGAACTGGTTTTTGCCTGTACCGGCTGAACCATCAAACGAGTTTACGGCTCCAAAAAAGGCATTATCAGATATATGATCCAGATGTCCTCTGAACTTCAGCCACGGCCCCGCCGGAGAAATATGATCTGTTGTACATTTTCCTGAAGCCTTTAACAATAAAAGAGCATCGACAATATCATTACCATCCCATGGTGCAAAAGGGGCCAATACCTGAAGACGTTCTGATTCGGGATTGATAGCAATCTCTACTTTAGAACTATCCTCCTCAGGCGGAACATAGCCCTTACCGCAACCGGCAAAACCTGCAGACGGCAGCTCATCCGCAAGCGGTTCTTCCAGCATCACTTCCCTCCCTGAAACAGTTCTTAATTTATCTTTCAGAGGATTGAAGGAGAGAGAACCTGAGAAGGCATAAGCCGTTACAATTTCAGGAGAGCTAATAAATGAAAGTGTCTCTGTGTTGCCATCGTTACGGGCACGAAAATTTCTATTATAAGAATTAACAATAGTGTTTCTCTCACCTTTTTTGATATCTGTCCGTTTCCACTGTCCTATACATGGACCACAGGCGTTGGCCAACACGGTTGCACCGGCATCAGTCAGTGCTTTCATCTGTCCATCACGTTTAATAGTATCTTCTATCAGGTTTGATCCCGGTGTCACCAGTAGTGGAATAGCCAGCTTCAGTCCTTTGGCAACTGCATCCTTCGCCACGGCAGCGGCACGCCCCATGTCTTCATAAGAGGAGTTTGTGCATGAACCGATAAGAGCAAATTTAATATTATCAGGATAATCTTCCTTAACTATTTCGTCTTTGAAGCCTGATAGAGAACGTACCTTATCAGGTGTGTGAGGACCGCAGACCAGCGGCTCAAGTTCTGATAAGTCTATTTCAATAACCTTGTCATAATATTTTTCAGGATCTGCATACACCTCATCATCAGCCCTGAAGCACTCTGAATATTCCTCCGCTAAAGCGGCTATTTCAGACCTGTCTGTTGTTCTCAGATAATCCGACATCCGTGAATCGAAAGGGAAAGTAGATGTTGTGGCACCGTGTTCCGCCCCCATATTACAGATAGTTGCCTTACCCGTGCATGAAATTGAAGCCGCACCATCCCCGAAATATTCGACAACAGAACCGGTCCCCCCTTTGACAGTAAGCTTATCCATAACCCTCAGAATCACGTCCTTTGGAGATGACCAGCCTGACAGCTTACCAGTTAATTTTATTCCGATAACTCCCGGCCACTTCAAACCGAAAGGCAGGCCTACCATTACGTCTACTGCATCCGCTCCACCCACACCAATTGCCAGCATACCCAGACCTCCCCCATTAGGGGTATGTGAATCAGTACCTATAAGCAGGCCACCGGGAAAAGCATAATTCTCTAGGACTACCTGATGTATAATACCTGCTCCCGGATTCCAGAAACCCATACCATATTTTTGTGAAGCAGAAGACAAGAAGTCAAAAACCTCCTTATTTGTCATCTTTGAGACTGGTAGATCGTCCTCCACTCCCTTATGCGCCAGAATCAGGTGATCACAATGGACGGTAGTCGGTACTCGCACAGATGGCACACCTGACGACATAAATTGTAATATCGCCATTTGAGCAGTCGCGTCCTGCATGGCAACCCTATCCGGATACAGATCTACGTTAGATTCCTTTCGGGAATAAGGCTTAATGTTCTCCAACTTCATATGAGAATAGAGGGTTTTTTCCGTGAGGGTCAAACCCCGCCCCAGTACATCTCGTGCTTTCTGGTGTTTTTCTTTTAAATCCTTATATAATTTTCTGCATATCTCAATTGTCATATTTTCCCCCTTGTAATGCTCATTTCTTCTCTATATATTATAGCAGCAAGCAAGTTTGAAGCGATCTAAAGCTACCTGCCTGTGCGTAGTACGAAGACAGGTAATAAAAAACATGATACCATATTATAGCACAAGTGCAACCCTGCTTGACATATTGACAAACGGGCAGGAATGGCAGGATTCATCACTTTACCGGTAGCGATAGCTAAGCTCGGCTTAGTAAGAAAATAGACGAAAGGAACTGATTTATGAATATTGGGCAATATGAACTACATTCGATTGAGACCGGGAGGTTTGCCCTTGACGGTGGTGCAATGTTTGGAATCGTACCAAAGGAGTTGTGGAGCAAGCTTCATCCTGCAGATGATAAAAACAGAATAGATATGGCTCTCAGGTCACTACTCATCGTGGACGATAAACGCAAAATCCTTATTGACACCGGTATCGGTACAAAATTATCAAAAAAGAGCCAGAAAATCTACAAATTAGATCAGACCGAATACAACCTTGAGGCATCCCTGGAAAAATATGATCTGGAAACGAAAGATATAACTGATGTAATTCTGACCCATCTTCATCTTGACCATGTTGGAGGAGCAACTTATTTAAAAGGTAAGAAACAGAAACTTACATTTCCAAATGCTACACACTATGTGCAGAAAACACATCACGAGTGGGCGTCAAAACCGAGTGAAAAAGATAAGGGTAGTTTTATCAATGAAGATTTCAAGACAATAGAAAAAGAAGGAAAGCTTCGACTAATAGACGGATACGCTATGATATTACCAAACATTGACGTTATAATCTATGATGGCCATACTATAGGCCAGCAGCTTGTAAAAATATCAGACGGAATAGATACACTAGTTTACTGCGGTGATGTAATACCTTTTACATCTCACATCAAGCTACCTTATATTCCGAGCTATGATATTAACCCAATAACTTCAATTGAAGACAAAGAAAAATTACTGACAAGGGCCTGCAATGGAGATTGGATTCTATTCTTCGAGCACGACCCTGTAACAGAAGCCGTTAAAGTAGAAAAAGACAATAAAGGGAATACAATAATAAGGGAAACAATATCTTTATAGTTTTATTATCAAAGTTAATCAGTGTAAATTTGTGAAATTCGTGTCTATTATTTTTTCAAAAAAGAGAGGTTACTTTGAAACTAAAAGGTAAAGTTGCAATAGTAACGGCAGCAAGCAATGATAGAGGAAGCGCTATTGCAGAGCTTCTGGCATCTGAAGGTGCAGCTGTGACAATCAATTACTTAAAAAATAAGAATAGTGCGGAATCAGTCTTAAACAAAATTGAAAGTCGTGGTGGCAAGGCTATGGTGAGGCAAGCTGACGTAACCGCAAAAACAAGTGTGAATAGAATGGTCAAGGACACTATCAAGAAGTTTGGTGGCATAGATATCCTTGTGAACAATGCACACGGCACTATAAGACGAAATACCTTTGAAGATACGATATGGAATGAATTCACAGAAAATCTGAACGGTACGATAAAGGGTGCACACAATTGTTGTCAAGCGGTAATCAGCGAGATGAAGAAGAGAAAACAGGGAAGGATCATTAATATAATGGACAATATAGTTAATGAACCGGTAAAGGGGTATACCAGTCATATAACAGCCCAATCCGCATTAGTAGGATTTACGAGAAGCCTTGCAGTTGAACTGGGCAGTTTCGGAGTAACCGTCAATTTGATAAGTGCGGGGTTTACTTTAGCAGAGAAAACACCTCACGCACCACCTCGTATACAGAAGACAATGGCCGAACAGACACCACTTAAACGGCTTGCACTACCTATAGATATCGCTAAAGCCGTCCTGTTTTATGCCACTGACTTATCTGACTTTGTAACAGGCAATTGTTTATCAGTAGACGGCGGCAAGACAATGCGCTAACTTTAAATTATTATTTTTTCATTTACATTCCTTTCAATCATTTTGTATAAAAAACTCTTCATATTCAAAACAGTTCGACTAGGAGGTATTAGATGCTGCAGAAATATATAAGGTATTGCACAAAGAAGGTATTAGAGGCCATAAACATTGGAACTATGGAACTGGTAAATATGGGACATACTGTGTTTACAACAGAGTTTGTGCTTTTAGGGCTACTCGTCCAGAATGATTCTTCTATTATAGCTATTATGGAACAGCTTAAACTGGATACAGAAGGAATAAAGAAACGCCTTACGGACGATATTTTTGCATCTTTAGATAATCAAACAGCTAATATTGCAAAAACAGGTAATATCCAATTAGTAATATCCGGTGAGGTTGATAAAGTATTTGAGTTTGCATTGCAGGAATCTAAATTAATGGATGACAAGCTTATCAGCACCGAAACGCTATTCCTTGCCCTCTTCAATCCACAATCAGGAAAAACTGCTGAAATTCTAAAGAACGCCGGTCTTGATCAGGAAAAGGTTAGAACGGCTATTAAAGAGATCAGAGGTGGAAGAAAGATTGTAAACCAGGACGATGAAAGCAAAGTCGATGTATTAAAGGAATATACGCTGGATCTATTAGAACTCGCAAGGCAGGGAGAACTGGATCCTGTCATAGGAAGAGAAAAAGAGATAGAGAGAATAATTCAGATCCTGTCGAGACGCAAGAAAAACAACCCCGTTTTAATAGGCGAAGCAGGAGTGGGTAAAACCGTTATTGTAGAGGGTCTTGCTCAGCAAATTGTCGCTGCAGAGGTACCACAATCACTGCTGTCAAAAAAAATACTTTCACTTGATATGGCAGCCCTTATTGCAGGAGCCAGTGTCAGAGGCGAATTTGAGGGCCGACTGAAATCAATCAGAGACACAATAATAGATGCCGGTGGTCGTATTATACTCTTTATAGATGAATTACATACTGTGGTTGGTGTAGGTGGCGGCGCCAGCGGTGGCATGGGGGCACCAGACATCTTGAAACCGGCCCTGGCAAGAGGCCAGCTACAGTTGATTGGCGCAACTACGTATGATGACTATCGCAAGCACATAGAATCAGATCGAGCACTTGCACGAAGATTTCAGACGGTTCAAGTTAATGCACCCGGAATCGATGATACCAAAAAAATCCTTGAGGGGCTTAAACCATATTACGAAAAACACCATAATATTAATTACACTCCGGAATCATTGGATGCTGCCGCACGTCTTTCCGAGCGTTACATCATAGACAGAGCACAGCCTGACAAGGCGATAGACCTGCTGGATGAAGCGGGTTCAAAGAAACATCTCGAAATGCACTATACACCACCTGATCTTAAAAAGCTGGAAAACGAAAAGAGAGCACAAACGGCACTTAAGAAGGAGGCTTTCGAAAAACAGGATTTTGAGGAAGCAACGAAACACCATGCAGAATTACAGGTTATAGAAGAACATCTTGTCACCGAGAAGAAGAAGTGGAAGAAGGAGCTGAAAAGAAAAGACTCCTCCGTAACTTCTGAAGATATAGCGGGTGTTGTATCGAGTTGGACAGGCATTCCGGCATCAAGAATGCTGAAAAGCGAGGCGGATAAGCTGGCAAACATGGAAGGGAAAATACATGAACGTATAGTGGCTCAACAAGCCGCCGTAAAGGCAATTGCTGATGCGATCAGAAGGAACAGAGCTGGGTTGAGGGAAGCATCGAGACCTATAGGCGCCTTCCTGTTTCTTGGCCCTACAGGAGTCGGGAAGACGGAATTGGCAAAGACCCTGGCAGAATTTCTATTTGATGATGAAACCCGTATCGTCAGGCTGGACATGTCAGAGTATATGGAACGTCATGAAGTCGCAAAACTTATTGGAGCACCTCCCGGCTATGTGGGTTATGGAGAAGGAGGGCAACTTACAGAACGGATTAAAAGAGTGCCATATGCGGTAGTACTTCTAGACGAAGTAGAAAAAGCCCATCCCGATGTGTTTAATATGCTCCTCCAGGTACTTGATGAAGGGAGGTTAACCGATGCACAGGGTCACGTCATAAGCTTCCGAAATACTATTATCATAGGAACTTCAAATATAGGAAGCGAAAAGCTTGCAGATAAACATGAGATAGGATTTAAGTCCGGCACGGGTATTATCAGCCATGATGAAGCTAAGGATATGATTCTGTCAGAAGTCAAAAAATATTTTAAACCGGAATTTCTGAATAGATTAGATGACATGATTGTCTTCCACTCTTTAACAAAAGAGCATATGTCACATATATTGGACATTCTTCTGAATAGACTTATAACGAGACTGAAGGAAGAGGAAATATATCTAGAAATAGATTCCGGAATAAAGGAGAAACTGG
>CAYTLC010000029.1:13648-19809 GCA_964438395.1 uncultured Candidatus Scalindua sp. | reverse complement strand
CTTAAATCCTAACTTTCTACCTATTGCCTGTCTGTGTTTAAATCTTTAAAATATTTAGTCAAAACTTTTGTTGTAATATTGATTTATATTCCACAACTGTTAGTCTAAATTAATAAGAATCTCTACCCATATAATGCCCCTTTAAAAAATTACCTAAATCAGCAACAAACTTGGACTCCAGAACAAGCGATTAAACTACATCTTAAATAGCCAGTAAACACGTCTAGGATCGCATCCAACAAGCACAAATCAACTTATTACGTATTATTGTAAAGAGTAAGTTTTATGGTAGGGCCGATTGTAGTCAAAACGTAGTCAACTCCATCGTAACCAGAAAGAAAATTGAAATATTAAATACTTTTATAACAACATGTTAACGACTTAGAAGATGGGTTCGAATCCCGCTTCGGCATATCTCTTCTCTGAACACGCCTAAGTTTAATAACAAAAACATGTTACATCTGTTTTGGATGAGAAAAAACTAACTTCTGCATACTAACTGCCAGTATGGCATCTTCTTGAGTTTGCGCAATGTTAAGCAACTGCCAATTAGGCAGCATAATATAATCCTGCACTTAAGTTCAAAAAAAGTATACCGACTTTTCCATATCCACCATACCATAGACCCGTTGATTAGAAACGCTTTAGGAAGATATTGAACAGAGAAAGAGAATAAATAAATCATAATACTACATATCAGGCACTTTGTTTGCTATTATTACTCAACCCAACTATATATACAAAACTAATTTATTTAGATAGAACAGATAAAAAGGAGGTTTTTAAAGCATGTCTGAGAAGAAAAAGATTGTTTTTAACCAGGACGCGTTTGAATCTTTGAAGAGAGGCATCAATCAGCTCGCTTCTGCTGTCAAGATAACTCTTGGCCCAAGAGGAAGAAACGTAATACTACAAAAAAGCTTTGGCTCACCAACAATAACTAAAGACGGCGTAACAGTCGCCAAAGAGATCGAGCTTGAAGACCATTTAGAGAATATTGGAGCACAAATGGTAAAGTCTGTAGCGGCAAAGACAAGCGATGTAGCCGGTGACGGTACTACTACTGCTACAGTACTTGCAGAGGCTATATTTCAAGAAGGCTTGAAAAATGTAGTTGCAGGCGCAGATGCAATGACACTCAAAAGAGGTGTCGAAAAAGCCGTTGAAAAGGTTGTAGAGACATTAAGATCAATGAGTATTCCTGTCAAAGGCAGGAAAGAGATAGAACAGGTTGGCACAGTATCTTCGAATCATGACACTGAAATAGGTAATATCATTGCCGATGCGATGGAAAAAGTTGGCAAGGATGGCGTTATTACAGTTGAAGAAGGAAAGAGCCTTCAAACAGAATCAACATGGATCGAAGGTTTACAATTTGACAAAGGATATCTCTCTCCGTATTTCGTAACAGATCCTGCAAAAATGCAAACTATCCTGGAAGACCCTTATATCCTTATCCACGAAAAGAAAATATCATCTGCAAAGACTATTTTGCCTGTCTTGGAAAAGGTCGCACAAAGCGGTAAGCCGCTGATGATAATCACAGAAGACATTGAGGGAGAGGCTTTGACTCTCCTTGTAGTCAACAAACTTCGAGGGACATTAAAATGTGCTGCTGTAAAGGCGCCTGGCTTTGGTGACAGAAGGAAAGCAATGTTAGAGGATATTGCAACACTTACAGGCGGACAGGCAGTCTTTGAAGATTTAGGTATAAATCTCGAAACCTTAGAACTCAAAGATCTTGGCAGAGCCAAGAAGATTGAAATTGATAAGGAAAACACGACTGTAATAGAGGGAGCAGGAAGCAGCAAAGCGATACAGGGAAGAATCGAACAGATCCGAGCAGAAATCCAGAATACTACTTCTGATTATGATATAGAGAAACTGGAAGAGAGACTCGCAAAGTTGACTGGCGGTGTTGCAATGATAAATGTCGGCGCAGCAACTGAAAGTGAAATGAAAGAGAAGAAAGCAAGGGTAGAAGATGCTCTGCATGCTACCAGGGCCGCTGTTGAAGAGGGCATACTACCTGGCGGTGGCGTCGCATTTATTCGAGCAATCGGCAAGCTGAAATCCCTGAAACTTAAGGGAGATGAAGCGATAGGTGTTGATATTGTTCGCAGAGCTTTGTCTGCACCTTTAAGCCAGATTGTTGAAAATGCAGGAGACAATGCACCAATCGTTGTGGAAAATGTCACCAATGCCGAGGGAAATCAAGGCTACGACGCGGGCAAAGCAAAATATTGCGATATGGTTAAACAGGGAATTGTAGATCCGACTAAAGTGGTCAGGACCGCAATCCAGAATGCATCAAGCATTGCAACGCTACTGCTAACCACTGATGCAATGATAGGGAAAGTTCCGGAAAAGAAGAAGGCGCCAGCTATGCCTGCAGGTGGTGGTGGATATGGTGGATATGGAGACATGTACTAAACTCCAGTCTTCCAACAAAATAGATACTACAGTTTTTCTAAAAGCCGGCCTACATTTGTGGGTCGGCTTTTTTATTGAACGAACTTTATAAAGCTGCTATAAAAGTTGCAACTATCATCATAACAATGCGTTAGACTAGGCGCAGAAGTCTCTGAATAGTTAATAATTTTCTTGATACAACCTATTAATCCTTCCAATATATTCACGGCAATAATAACAACCTCAAGAAAGAACACAAAACAAGTTGGCACCAAAAAACAGTAACTCCTTTATTTACAGCGTCTTATACGGAGCACAAACTATTTTATCTATTTTGCAACTGCAACAACAACTATATCAACCTTTTATTTTCCATTTTTTTTAGATAAAAACCCAAAAAAATCATATAAATTTAATAATTCCTCCTTTTCCTGTAACCTATGATATGAAACACCTTTGTGACTATAAATGTTGTGTGTAAATATCACAAGGGTACAACATTTTGTATGTTTCACGAAAAATGTGCTTGACTTTTTATTAATAATCAGTACATTAACCGCTCATAAATCAAAATGTACTTATCCAGATGCTTTTCTATCTAAAGATAAGTTTAAGTTCTAGCTTGTTTTATATTTTGTATTTTTTTATGAAGGGGGACATAAGTGACAGTAGAAATGTTAAAGGAAAACACAGGAGTTGCAGAAAAAATTGAGAAAAACTTAACTCTTTTCGTAGAGGCTGTAGAGCTGTCTTCAGATCTCGAAGTAATTGGCACAGCATTCCCGTCAAACGAAGAAGTTTTCGTGATTAGAGACTACAGCAAGACTGAAGGCATCGAAGGAGCATATGTTGAAGTCTCAATTGAAGAAATCGTAAGAAAAGTTACAGATTGTGACAAAGCTCAAGAATTCGTAAATGTAATTCAGAATGACAGGGCTTCTATCGTACTTAATGGTATCACAAGGATCGTTGGTTACTATTCTAGAGTTAACAACTGGAATAAATCAAAAGTAGGAGAGCTGAGAGACCGTGCTAAAGGTAGCTACGGACTTACTGACCAAAACCCGCTTTTCCAGGACGATCGTCTAGACATGATTGATTCGTTATAATAATAACTCGTCTCCTGGGCGGACTGTATATCCAAACAACTTCACAGGAAACAAAAGTTTAAATTATACCCCACTAAAAGGCTTATAAGGCATATGCCCTTATAAGCCTTTTTTATTTAGATGCAACTATACAAAGTATAAAAAAGTACCGGTATTACTCATTCTGTATGAATATCCCCTACTTGACCTATCAGCGAGTTGTCTTCTTTATTAAAACCCCGCAAATAATAATGCATGAACTGACGTCTCAGCCTTCTATGCTAAAGCAATGATTAAAACACATAAAAACGCCAACAAACACCTGCAACATGATTCCATACTTATTTCATGATATAAAAAGAGTTACAAGAAAAAAACAGCCAAAACAATGCCTTGACTGCGCACTAACGCTATGTTAGAATCCATGGTTACTTTTTGCAGATCAATAGACATATTAAACAAACAAGATTAATAATTCTCTAAGGAGAAAATAATAAATGTTAACACTCGGAATAGACATAGGCTCTTTATCAACAGATGCCGTACTAGTAAATGAGAAAAGGGAAATCGTAGCCTATGAAGTAATTGCGACAGGGGCCAGCAGTAAAAAAGCCTGCGATAAGATATTTAAACATATATTAGACGCCACTAAATTAGAAGCAAAAGACCTGGACTACATAGTTGCGACCGGGTACGGTCGAATCAAGGTCCCTTTTGCCAACGAAGTTGTAACAGAAATTACATGCCACGCAAAAGGTGCAAACCATTTCTTCCCGGATGCCAGAACTGTCATAGACATTGGCGGACAAGATAGTAAAGCCATAAAGCTGGACGCCAAAGGCAATGTTCTTGACTTTTCCATGAACGATAAGTGCGCAGCTGGGACAGGGAGATTTCTGGAGGTAATGGCGAGGACACTGGAAATTGAGCTTGATGAGATGGGAGAGCTCTCACTTGAGGGAAAAGATAACGTCTCTATCAGCAGCCTATGTACAGTTTTTGCGGAATCAGAGGTTGTTTCCCTTATTGGCGCTGACCACAAGACTCCGGACATCTGCAGGGCATTACATATCTCCATTGCGAAGAGAGTGTCAGGGCAGGCAAAAAGGGTTGGGCTGGAAGAATCAGTTGTTATGACCGGGGGTGTTGCCAAGAATATAGGAGTTGTGCGTGAGCTTGAAAAGAAGCTACTATGTACTATTAAAATAGCTGAAGAGCCACAGATAATCGGTGCGCTCGGGGCAGCCTTGATTGCACTAGAGAATGCAAGTGCAACCCCAAAAGTGGAAGCTGAAGAGACTGACGACAGCCAGGATTCGATCTCTGATGTCCAGCTGGACGATGGCAAGATGCCAAAGATTGGTTATTTTTGTACTTACACGCCTGTCGAGATCATAAGAGCTGCAGGATATCACCCAGTAAGGGTAAAGGGCTTAAGTGATGAAAATGGAGCAGGTGGTGAATCTCTCCTCTGCAGTAATATCTGTTCATACATAAAAACCCTTACCGATGAGAAATTAGCTGGAAATCTGGACCATCTTGAAGGAATAGTATTTGCCAATTCCTGTGATGGCATGAGGCGGCTCTACGATGCATGGATAAGAATTGATAAAGGAGATAAATTTAATTATTTTCTCGATATTCCAAAAAACAGTGACGAAGCATCCGTACAATATTTTGCTGACGAACTTCAAACATTCAAAGAAAAATTGGAAAGTCACTTTAAACTCAAAATACAGGATGATGACATTAACCAAAGCATCTCTTTGTACAACGGAATGAGAGAAAATGTTATGGAGTTTATGCAAAAACAGTGGAACGGTTATGTTGGATACTCCGGTTATGAAATCTACAGCCTGCTGAAGAATGGCATAAATGCAGTACCTGAAAAATTCCAGGACTATGTATCGTCCCTCACCTCCCTCATGAAAAAAATAGGTGATGTTCCTGAAAAAGACCCGACTCCAAAGCTCTTTATATGGGGAAGTATAATGGAGAACGAAGAGATAATAAAAATGATTGAAGATGCTGGTGCCAGGGTGATATCAGAAGATTTATGTACCGGCAGCAGGTACTTTGACAAGAAAGTAGAAATAACAAGCAACCCTTACAGGTCAATCTCTGAACGATATCTCAAAAGATCACCCTGCTCAAGGATGGTTGATGTATTCGGGAGGATTAAAAGCATAGTATCCCTTATCGAGAGAAGAGCAATAAGCGGAGCAATATATCACTCCTTAAAATTCTGCGATCACACTTTATATGATTATCCTTTGGTCAAGGAAGAGTTTGAGAAACAGCATATTCCTCTGCTCCACATAAATTGTGATAGTGCGAAAAGTGATGGGCAAACAAAGACGAGGATTGAAGCATTCATAGAGCAGTTAACTGCGTGATGAAACATACCTGGTAATCTCCACAGTCATTGGCTTAACCACTTATACCCGATTTGAAACATTTCTGTAATATCAAATCAATTTTGACAAGAATTGCCATAGAGATTTTCAAAACAAGTAAGTTAAAAGATTATGGTAAATATTAAAAACACAAAAAAGAAGCTCACTCGAAAACTAACTCCTTTCTTAGTAAAGGAATTATTCAGATTTTTGAATATATATTCAAAAGTTACTGGAAAAGGTATTGGAAAAGAAGATATCGAAG
>CAYTLC010000029.1:0-13548 GCA_964438395.1 uncultured Candidatus Scalindua sp. | reverse complement strand
TTGAATATATATTCAAAAGTTACTGGAAAAGGTATTGGAAAAGAAGATATCGAAGCTTTTCATATTCTATCGAAAAGCGTAGTTGAGCTTTTTCACCATACATTCAAATATGGTTCAATATGGACAACGCTATTTGTACCATCTGAACTCATTTTTGCAATGAAACTACAGCCTTTCTCATTAGAGATAGCTGCAGCCCTTTGCTCAAAATTCGGACAAGGCTCTCATTCTCTCACGGAAGCTGATCTGTCCGCCATACCGACCGATGTGTGTTCTTTCCATAGAACAGCTCTAGGAAATGCGTATATGGGCGTCTACCCACGTCCCCTGTTTCTTGCCGGAACATCAACGATATGCGACAGCAACATAAAGACAATAAAGATATGTGAGTCTATAACAGGAAAAGAGAGTATGATAGTAGATGTCCCTTATGAAATGAATGACAACTCTGTAAAATTTCTGACAAACCAATTAATCGCTTTGACAAAGCGAATGGAAGAGGTTACTGGAAAAAAGATGGAAAAGCACGCTCTTTCAGAGGCGCTCGAACTGTCCAATCAGGCGAGGGAAAAGATGATTGAATTAAATCAAGTGAGGATGGACCCATTGTCCCCTCTTTCTGGAGGTGACGGCCTTGGGTTAATGGTGCCAAGCCACTATTTAGCAGGCTCACAACATTCAGTAGACTTCTACACAAAAATAGTAGATGAACTTAAAGAGATGATCGCTACAAGAAAAAATAACGGGGAAGTCCCTGATGAAAAAGAGATAAGGCTGCTTTGGCTTGAATTAAAACCATATTTCAAGGCGGAGATGTTTGATAAAATTGCTAACGCGGGAAAGACCAAAATAGTTTTCGAGGAAATTAATCACGTCTACTGGGACAAATTAGACCCTGACAAGCCATATGAAAGTCTCGCACGAAAGCTTATCTCCAACCACAACAACGGGCCTTTAGACAACAGGCTCAAGGTTATTAAGACATTGGCTAAAGATTACAATGCAGACGGAATAATCGCATTTTCCACCTGGGGATGTAGGAGAAACAACGCTGCAATACCTACTATTAAAGCGGAAATGGCTAAAGAAGGTGTCCCTCTTTTGAATCTTGATGGAGATTGTGTTGATGATACCAACTATATGTCTGGACAGATCGCCACAAGAACCGAGGGCTTTATTGAAATGCTGGAAGTAAGGAAGTAAGTCCTGTAAGTTTTTAATACGTTGTGAAAGTGAAGAATCTAATTTGATTTCTCTACCCGCTCTTAATAGACATCTCTACACCTTTATTTGCCAGCAGATCAGCTTCCTTGTTTTCCTCTCTGGGGACATGCATTATTTTCCAGTTCGGCAGTTTTTTAAGAAGGCTTTGTGCCTCAGTAAAAAGAAGCTTAAGCTGCGCGTTTTTTACCCTATACTCACCCTTTATCTGCTTTACCATAAGTTCGCTATCAGCTTTAAACAGTACCCTTTTCGCATTATACTTCGTGGATAGTTTGATACCAAGAATCAGGGCTTTATATTCTGCTATATTATTGGTTGCCACACCAAGGTAGTCACAGGCTTCATTTATCAAATTCGAATCTTTGTCGAATATGGCAACTCCAATTCCTGATTCTCCGGGATTTCCCTTTGATGCTCCATCAACATTTACCACTATTAAATCAGCTTCCTTCTTTATACTTGAAGTACCTGCTATCTCTTTTTCAGAGATAGCCGGATCATCCTTTTTAACATGGTCCTTCAAATTCTGAAAGAGCGTATCAACTCTCTTCTTTGTTATTGATCTATCCTGTTCTTTCAGCTTTTCCATGTCGATACCTTTGTGTACCAGAACTAATAATTCATGGTCCGAAATAGTCTCTCTCTTTTTCATTTACCCGAGATTCCTTTGGTTATAATTGATTTGATTTAGCAAAAAGAATTATTTAACATGGCATACTTACAGTCTTCCGTATAAAAATAAACTTGTTAATACATCATTGATATTATCTACAACATTACCATGACATCTCTCATTTACGATGATATTTATTTAAAACACGATACAGGAGCCAATCATCCTGAAAATGCGATGAGGATAAAAAATACTATTGAACATCTCCGTTCGACAAGTATATGGCAGAAACTGGATCTCAAGAAACCAAGAGCAGCTACTAAAGAAGAAATATCTACCGTTCACTCCATGAGTCAAATAGAAGAAGTTGCTGAAATTGCTAAGACAGGAGGCGGATACTTAGACCCCGATACTCATGTTTCTCCCGATTCATATAAAGCCGCTCTATACGCTTCAGGCGCACTCCTCACCGCCATTGATTTAGTAATGGACAAAAAGGCAGATAATGCGTTCTGTTTAGTACGCCCTCCGGGCCATCACTCTACTCCTACAAAAGCCATGGGTTTCTGCTTATTTAATAATATTGCAATTGCGGCTAAGTATATTCAATCAAAATACAATCTTGATAGAATTGCAATAATTGACTGGGACGTGCACCATGGTAATGGAACACAAGATGCCTTTTATGACGATCCCTCTGTCTTGTTTTTCTCCATGCATAAATACCCATTTTATCCGGGAACAGGCGCAAAAGAAGAGACAGGAGAAGGCAGTGGTTCCGGCTTTACAATTAATGTGCCTTTATCTTATAACATAGAACCCCGAGAATATTTAGAGATTTTTGATGAGATATTGAAGAAAAAAATTAAAAGCTTCAATCCGCAATTTGTGTTGATATCGTCCGGTTTTGATGCATACCGTTTAGACCCCATAAGTGGTCTAAGCTTAGAAGCTTCTGATTTCAATGCATTAACTAAACTGACACGAAATATTGCTAATGATTGTTGTGACGGCAGAATTGTCTCCTGCCTGGAAGGCGGATATCACTTACTAGACTTGCCAAAATGTATAGAGGAACATTTAAATGGCCTGGTATGTGATATTTAGAAACAGTGTTGAGAGCCCAGTATATTATTACTATACAGCGGCCTTTTGTTTATTAAGAAACTTGGCTAAGCGAGATTTTTTTCTTGATGCAGTTTTCTTGTGTATAATATTTTTAGCTGCAATTTTATCAAGCTTTTTTGTTGCCAATGACAAGTGTTTCCCAGCCTCATCAAAATCACGGCTTTTAGTGGCAGAAACAAACTTCTTTATTTGAGTTTTTAGTGCGGATTTATCACCTCTATTTCTCATCCTGCGCACGGAATCTTGCCTTATGGTTTTCTTTGCAGATTTTCTGATTGACATTAATCTTTTCCTTATAGATTCTGATCTAACTTACTAGTATTCGAAGGGATAAGTCTATGATATTGAATTACTGTTGTCAACAAAAAAACAAATAATCCTTGCTTTTGCCGGAAATAATACTATATACTGACCTGATAAATTTCGTTAATTTAAAGCTTTTTACCCCGAGTACTATCATTATAAAATGGAAGTAGCAATTTACCCAAATCCGGTCTTAAAAACCAAGGCAAAGCCAATTGAAGAGATAAACAATAAGATTTGCCAGATTGCCGAAGAGATGCTGGAGACAATGTATAATGCCTGCGGAATTGGACTTGCAGCGCCACAGGTAGGATTGTCAATACGTTTAATTGTTTTAGACGTAACCGGTGAAAAAACCGGAGAAAGGGTATTTATAAATCCGTATATCAGCGAAGAAGAAGGTGAAACTTTAGAGGAAGAAGGCTGCTTGTCATTTCCGGATGTGATGGGAAAGATCATACGGTCACAACGTGTTAAGGTCATTGCATACAACCTCAAAGGGGAGAAGCTTGAGATCGAAGCGGAAGGCTTATTGGGTCGCGCATGGCAGCATGAAATCGATCACTTAAACGGTTGTCTTTTTATTGAGAAAATGACTCCTGCAAGTACAATCGCTAACCAATCGAAACTAAAAGAGCTTGAACTCGCTTATCAAAATAACAAAGCCGGTGTTAATTAGTTTTTTAACCGTTCTCAATCAAATAGAGTATGAATGTAGTTTTTATGGGCACGCCGGAATTTGCAGTCCCCAGTTTAAAGTGCTTAATCGAATCTAAACATGATGTTGTAGCTGTTCTCACGCAAACAGACAAACCCAAAGGACGTAAAGGGAAACCTGAAGCGCCTCCTGTCAAGAACATAGCTTTAGATGCGGGATTACAGGTAATACAGCCTGAAAATGTAAATAGTGAGCAGATCATAGAGAAACTTGAAAAGCTGAATCCTGATGTTATAGTGGTTGTTGCTTTCGGGCAGAAAATTTCTGATAGGATACTGGATTTACCAAAACACAAGTGTGTAAATATCCACGCTTCACTGCTACCCAAGTATCGCGGAGCAGCGCCCATTAATTGGGCAGTTGTCAACGGAGAGAAAGAGACAGGAATCACCACCATCATCATGAGCAATAAAATGGATGCCGGTGAAGTTATCATCCGTAAATCACTAACAATTGGCCCTGAAGAAACTGCTGGTGAGTTGGGAAACAGATTGAGCGATCTCGGAGCAGAGACGTTATTAGACAGCTTAATGCAAATTGAAACGGGAGAGGCAAGATACACACAACAGGACGAAAGTCTCGTATCACTTGCGCCAAAAATCAAAAAGAAAGACGGTCTTATTGACTGGAATCAAGAAGAAGAAAAGATACATGATTTTGTAAGAGGTATGAATCCGAAACCCGCCGCTTATACCTTCTTAACGAGAAATAATTCTAAAGAGAGAATAATAATCCTGAAGACAGAGAGAGATAATTCTTCTCATAATGGGACAGATATCGCTCCGGGAACAATCATGGAAATTTCAAGTAAAGGCATCAGGACTGCCACACAAAATGGTAGTATATGGATCAAAGAAGTAAAACCAGAAGGTAAACGAATGATGAGTGCTACCGCATATTCAAGAGGAAACGATCTTAAAGCGAATTACTTGTTTCAATAAAACCTAATCGGATACCACTAAAAAAATTAATTAAAGAATACACAAGTGATTAAAACTCGAAACTTTCAGGAGGTGTTTTAGTGGGACAGAAGGGAATGAGCGTTCAGCGGCATATTATCGAACAGGAAAGACATTTTCCCAAGGCAACGGGTAATCTGACGGGGTTGCTCATGGACTTAATATATGCAGCAAAGGTCATATCAAGAGAAGTCAATAAGGCTGGCATTGTTGATATACTTGGCCTTACCGGTACAGAAAATATCCACGGTGAAGAAGTAAAGAAGCTGGATGAGTATGCCAATGATCGATTATTCAAAGCTATGGATCACGGAGGTCATCTCTGCATAATGGCATCGGAAGAGAGGGATGAGGTTATACACATACCGGAGAGGTTCCCTAAAGGTAATTATGTACTGCTTTTTGATCCGCTTGATGGATCTTCCAATATCGATGCAAATGTCAGCATTGGTACGATCTTCTCCATACATCGAAAGAAAACGGATGGAGAGAACGGAACACTTGAAGACTGTCTTCAGAAAGGATCTGATCAGATTGCAGCCGGTTACATAATTTACGGTTCCAGCACAATGCTGGTTTTTACAACCGGTCAGGGAGTAAACGGTTACACTTTAGACCCGAGTGTGGGAGAATTCATCTTATCCCATATTGGCATAAAAACCCCTTCAAAAGGAAAAATTTACAGCGCGAATGAAGGTAATGCCAGATTCTGGGATGAAGGGACAAAGAAATACATCAATTATCTCAAAGAAAAAGATTCTGCCACAGGCAGGCCATATTCACTTCGCTATATTGGTTCTCTTGTAGCAGACTTCCACAGAAATCTGCTTTACGGTGGTATATTCTTGTACCCTACCGATTACAAAGATCAGGATAAACCGAAAGCTAAGTTGCGTCTATTATATGAAGCTTCACCGCTGGCATTTATCGTGGAACAAGCCGGTGGGATGGCAACTACGGGCAAAGAGAATATAATGGATATTGAACCAACAGAGCTCCACCAAAAAGTACCCTTGATTATAGGAAGCAAGGAAGACGTGCTCACCTACCAGAAATTTCTTTCTGAAAATGAGTGACTCGCAAACTTACCTGAAAAAAACAGTTCACCACAAAAAATATTATTAACAACTAGCCTACACTTTAGGCACTTTTAACCTTCCCTTGTCATTAACCTGGAGCCGGTGTTGAAAAACAAGATAGATAAACTGGCAGCAGAGCTATTGGAAACACTATCTAATTCTCCGGCCAGAAGTAGATATTTTCTGGGTATAACAGGCTGTCCCGCGGCAGGGAAAAGTGTGCTGGCAAAAAAGCTTACAGATGAAATAAATTCTCGCACCGGAGATAATCTGGCTGCAGTTGTTCCAATGGACGGCTTTCATTTACCAAACAACATACTGGAAAAGCGTGGTCTTATTAAAAGTAAAGGAGCGCCCGAAACATTTGATGCCGATTCTTTTGTAGAATTAATAAACCGGTTATATGAACTTCCAGACCAAAGTATAATGTGCCCTGCTTATGACAGAAGAGCACACGAACCTGTTGAGAATGCTATCACTATTCAAGCCGGTAACCGGCTCATCATAGTTGAAGGAAACTATCTACTGCTCAATGCTTCTCCCTGGAGCACAATACATACGAAAATGAATGAAGTGTGGTATATTGACGCTCCACTAAAAACCGTAAAAGAACGGCTTTTCCATCGACATGTCTCAGGTGGAGCCAGCAAAGATGAAGCGGAAAGGAAGGTGGCATCAGTTGATCTTCCGAATGCGGAACTGGTAAAGAAGACCTGTTCACTGGCTGACAAAATTATATGCTTAGACAACTAGTGATCGTAAAGACCTGACAAGCAAACCCCTACTCTTTACATATCTTTCGTCTTATATTTTTCATGACAACGATCACAGGTATCCCGTAATTTCTCATATTCAATATTAAGCTTTACCATTTCCCTGGATTCTGCAGCCTCAACTACGGCAAGCGCCTGATAATGGAACATGGTATCTATCAATACGAAATCCTTCGGTAAATCATCTTTCCCTTTACCGGTAAAGACTACAGCAGATGCGTTTTTCAAATCCATTGCACACTTTTTTATTACCTCCCAATCCTGCCTGTCAACAGAGTCTATCAAAGCGTCTTCACACTCATCCAGATCCTGCATGTGCATCCTGAAGATTGTCTGACTTTCATAAAGCGGCTCGGTACTTTCGTATTGAGAGGCCACGTTTTCATCTAACGCCCCTATCTCTTCCTGTGCCGTCATATCTGATTTTCCACAGGAGAAGGTAAAAAACATAATAGATATAACACTTAATATCCAAAATGATTGTTTGCATCGCATCATCACTAACTTTGAGCTTCCAAACTCCCTCATAATACTTTTCCTCTGTTCTGAATTGAAATTAACTGTAAAAACATTTATAGCAAAAACTGTTTAATATATCCAACCTTTTATACTTAGAACAACTCTGAAGGCATTTTTCATACTAATTTAACAATTTGACTTGATATACATATTTTGATATCGTTTGCACGATGACTAAGGTAAAAATCTGTGGAATAAAAGATTTAAAGGATGCAATTTCTGCTGTTGATTACGGTGCGGATGCTATTGGTTTTGTATTTGCCAAAAGCATACGAAAAGTGAGCAAGGAAAAAGCCCGGGCTATTATACGAAAACTACCTCCATTTGTTACGACCGTCGGACTCTTTGTTAATGAAACAGCAGAAAACATAGAAGCCACCCGCAGGTTCTGCGGCCTGGATGTAATACAACTTCACGGAGATGAACAGCCGAACATTATCAACAAACTAAAAGATATTAAAACTATTAAGGCTTTTCGAATTCAAAACGAGAAAGATATCACCCCAATAAAAAAGTATAAACCTAATGCTATACTTCTAGACGGTTATTCAGAAAACCAAATGGGAGGCACAGGCACCTCTTTTGACTGGAAAATTGTAAAAAAGCTGAAGACCTCAATCCCCATAATAGTAGCAGGAGGACTGACGCATTTAAATGTGTCACGGGCTATAAAAATCGTAAATCCTTACGGTGTTGATGTTTCCTCCGGTGTTGAACGTGAACGTGGAGTAAAAGATAAAAGGCTGATCAAGAAGTTTATAGATGCCGTAAAAGGGTAGGATTCCTATTAAGTATGTGTTGATCCGATAAAATATTATTGCACATTTACCGCTGTTTTGATAGATTAGGAGTTCGCTATTTTAATATTCTGTTTTTTAAAAACGGGTATAACCGTTAATACATTATGTCAAAGCCAAAAAAGAGATTTACAAGCAAACTTTGCGTAACCTGTAAAAGATGCATGATTGAGTGTGCCGTGAGACATTCACAGTCACAAGATATGGTTTTATCATCCTTTGAAGACCCCGCACCAGTTCCACGAATTTACATAAACTTCAGAAAAGATAAGCCGCATGCAACCTACTGCCAGAATTGTAAAAATCCTAAATGCAGGGAATCATGTGAATATGGTGCAATTACCAAGTTTGAAGACGGTAACGTCATCATTGACCAGGAAAAGTGTACAGGCTGCTGGGCATGCCTTGAGGCCTGTCCTTTCGGTGCTATCACCAAAGAGGCAGAGATGGCTGTAGCTTTTAACTGTGATGATTGCAAAGGGTATGATGATATGGCTTGTGTAGAGGCGTGTAAAACTTCTTCATTGCACTATGTTGAGAAGAAGACTGCAGTTGCCGCCGGTTGAGCAACTAACAACTCCAACCTCACATGATCGCCAAAAAAACTTATATTATTTAAATCAATAGGTAATAATTACAAGCAAGTGCGCCTTGCCGTAACACTACGTGTTAATAGGCGTTACGCGTGGTGATAATAATTGTCTGGCGCCATACCTATGACTATTATTATTTATTATTATTGATTACATGTAATAATCCTGTAAAATCTTTTGAGAAATGGATAGTCTTTTGACGTTTATTTTGACTATTTAAAAACGAACTTGCGCATAAGCACGCATAGACACTATTTTAAATAATAATATATCGATTTTGTTCTAACTAAAAAAGTTTACTAGTACAGCGATTATGGAGGGGACATGAAAAAGATTACACTACAAATTAACCAGAAAGAGTATGAAGCAAGTGATGGCGAAACCATCCTTGACGTTACCAAGAAAAACAATATCCACGTTCCAACGTTATGCCATTGGGGCTTACTATCTCCATTTGGACAGTGCAGAATGTGTGTTGTTGAAGTAGACGGAAACCTGGGCCCGGTTACAGCATGTAACGCTCCTGTATGGGACGGAATGAACGTTGTGACGGAAAGCGATAACATTACTGAGCTCCGAAAAAACAACCTTAAGCTGATACTAGGAAACCACCCTAATGACTGTATGACCTGTGAAAGAACAGGTAGATGTAAACTCCAGAACTACGCTTACCAGTTTGAGGTACACGCGGAGTGGAGCCAGCAGACAATTCGAAAATTCCCCGAACTTCCTAATAACGGAGTTATAGAGTGGGACAAAGATAAATGTATTATGTGTACCAGGTGTGCGCGTACCTGTGGAGAACTCCAGGGATCATATGCACTCGGGTTCAAAGCTCACGGGTTTACGGCAATTGGTACCCCGAGCAGTACTAATATCTCCAAAGAAGGTGATTGTGAGCTTTGTGGTCAGTGCATAGACGCATGTCCGGTTGGAGCGCTGACGGAACTATCCGCAAAAGGCAAGGGACGCCCATGGCAATTTGAAAAGACCAGGACCACCTGTACATATTGCGGAACAGGCTGTAACTACTATTTAAATGTTAAAGATCAGAAAGTAGTATCTATCTCACCATGCTATGACGCACCGGTTAATGACAAAGGAAGTCTCTGCGTAAAAGGTAGATTCGGTTACGAGCACATACACCATAAAGATAGAATAACCACACCTCTCATAAGAAAGAATGGCAAACTGGAAGAGGCCAGCTGGGACGAGGCGATCTCTCTTATAGCTAAAAAGTTTACAGAGATTAAAAAGAAACACGGCCCTGACGCTCTGGGATTCCTCTCTTCATCAAGATGTACAAATGAAGAGAACTATATATTCCAGAAGCTTAGCCGAATGATGGGTACAAACAATGTTGACAACTGCGCGAGGGTATGCCACAGCGCAAGCGTATCAGGATTGGCTGCATGTTATGGTAGTGGTGCTGCGACTAATTCATTTGACCAAATTCGTGATACGGAATTACTATTCGTTATAGGTGCTAATCCATATGAAGCACACCCGATTCTTGGTCTTAAGATAAAGGACGCCATAAAAAATGGAACAAAACTGGTTGTCGGTGACCCGAGAAAGACACAGCTTGCGGAGAAGGCGGACGTATGGCTGAATCTGCAGCCGGGTACAAACATAGCACTTTTAAATGGAATCATACATGTAATCCTGAAAGAGGGACTTGAGGACAAGCAGTTTATAAAGAAACGTACAGAAGGGTTCGAAGAGCTCAAAAAAGGAGTAAAAAAATACACACCTGAATACGTTTCCGGTATAACAGGAGTAGCCAAGGACAGAATAATCGAAGCAGCAAGAATGTACGCTTCGACAGACAAGGCAATGATTGTTTACAGCCTTGGAATGACGGAACACTCAACAGGAACATACAACGTCATGGCGCTTGGAAATCTTGCTACAGTTACAGGTCACCTTGGAAGATCAAGCGTTGGAATCAACCCAACCCGTGGACAGAATAATGTACAGGGTGCGTGTGATATGGGAGCGCTGCCCAATAAGTATGTTGGATACCAGGGGGTTGATGATGAGAAAGCACAGAAGAAATTTGAAAAGGCGTGGAAGACCAAACTGGATAACAAGATAGGCCTGACATGCACAGAGATGGACGTCGAAATGAATAAGGGCAAGTTAAAAGGCTACTATATCTTCGGTGAAGATCCAGCCCAGACAAATGCAAATGTAAATTACGTGAAAAGCGGATTGAAAAAACTAGACTTCCTTGTAGTGCAGGATATACTGCCAACTGAAACAACAGAGTTTGCTCACGTAGTCCTTCCGGGTTCAAGCCACGCCGAGAAGACCGGAACTTTCACCAATGGAGAAAGAAGAATTCAGCTTATCCGAAAGGCGATAGAACCGTTATGTGGAAAGGAAGATTGGGAAACCATATGCATGGTTGCAAAAGCACTTGGAATTGACAACATGGAATATGAATCGCCATCAGAAATATGGGACGAGCTGGCCAGTGTCGCACCGATGTTTGCAGGTGTTTCGCATGAGAGATGTAATCCTGACGGAATCCAGTGGCCATGTCCAAGCAAAGATCATCCTGGTACTAAAATCATGTACGAAGAGAAGTTCAACAGACCGAATGGAAAAGCCAAGTTCAATTTCAAGGACCATATTGCTTCGGCTGAACTACCGGATGACAAGTACCCGTTACTCCTTTCAACCGGTCGACGAAGACAGCATTACAATAACGGGTCGATGACAACGAGATCAACTAAGATAATGGAGAAATGGCCGGAAGAGTCACTGGAACTGAATCCGTTTGACGCCAGAGTGCTCAACATAAAGGACAGCGAAAAGGTACTTGCCAGTTCAAGGAGGGGAAAAATGGAGGTAAAAGTACTCCTAACCGACAGAGTACAGCCGGGCTTTACCTTCCTTGCGTTCCACAATAGAGACGCCCTGACAAATCTCCTGACGAACGACAAACTCGATCCGGTATGTAAGATCCCTGAGTACAAGTCATGCGCGATTAAGATTGAAAAACTAAACGGGCATAAATAAGAATAACCGTTTTTGATAAAATAAAACCCATCGTTTTTATCTGTTACAAGATAGAACGATGGGTTTTTTATTGACTAAAAAAATATAATTTTCTTCAAATCTTAAACAGGATTACGTCAGACGATTTAACGCCGACAACAACATCGTCTCCAACCTGCAAGTTTAAGGACTTCAACTCTTCCGTATCGATTAGTGTCTTAAAGAACTGGTCTGCATGCAGAATGGTAACAGATGCCATGATTGAATCGTGTTCTATTCCCACCACCTTGCCCGTTACCTGTACTCGTGTACTCAGCCTTTTCCCTAGAAAAACATCTTCCGGAGTTCCCCGCTTAACCTCCTTACCTGATTCCATTACAATTACGTTATTTGCCAGTTTGTATACTTCTGTTACGTCATGAGTAACGTACATAGTCGTTACATTAAACTGCTTAATAATGTTTTTAACATCCTCCTGCAGTTGAATGCGTGTCTGCCAATCCAGTGCTGAAAAAGGTTCATCAAGGAGCAGAATGTCAGGCTTCCTGGCTATGGCCCTGATCAGGGAGACTCTCTGCTTCTGTCCTCCGGAAAGTTGTGCCGGATAGTACCGTTCGTAACCCGAGAGCCCTGCAATGTCGATGAGGTCTTTTATCTCCTTCATCCTCCACTTCTCTTTAATTCCATACGCCACATTCTTTTCTACCGTCATGTGTGGAAACAGGGCGTAGTCCTGGAAAACAAATCCGACAGAACGTTGCTGTGGGTGAAGGTTAATCCCCTTTGCCTTATCAAACCATGTCTCATTTCCATTGGAGATAAATCCATTTTCAGCCATTTCAAGCCCGGAGATCAGGCGCAATACACTCGATTTTCCCGCGCCGGATGGCCCAAACAACGCGGTAATTTTTCCACGTGGAATGTCAAACGCCACGTCTAACTCAAAGTCATTCCAGATTTTATTCAGGTTAATACTTAACAAAATTAATCCCTATTTACAAAGTACGTACAAATCTTCTATTAATAAAATAGACCGCTGCCAATATTATAAATGAAAATGATAGCAAGATAGCCGCATACATATTTGCACTACCGTAGTTCAGTGCCTGCACCTCATCATAAATAGCCACAGAAGCAACTCTGGTAATGCCGGGAACGTTTCCTCCAATCATGAGTATCACTCCAAATTCTCCAAGGGTGTGTGCAAACGAAAGTACACAACCTGTAATAATACCGTGGCGTGATAAAGGAAGGATAACCCTGAAAAATGTATACACGTTTGATCTTCCCAGTGACCACGACGCCTCAAGAAGTTTTTTATCGACTGAAGAGAAAGCGGTTTGAATGGGTTGCACTGCAAACGGCAGACTATAAAGAAATGACCCTAAAACCAGCCCCTGAAATGAGAAGGCGAGTGGTTTGTTGAAAATAGCCTCATACCATTGCCCGATAAAACTGTTTGCTCCAATGACCATGAGAAGGTAAAACCCCAGTACCGTGGGTGGAAGAACAAGTGGAAGCGCGACTACCGATTCCACTAAAAATTTCCATCTAAACCGTGTAAAAACAAGCCAGTATGCAAAGGGCACACCCAAAATAATCAGTAACAGAGTGGTTACACTCGAAAGTTTCAGGCTTAAAAGAAGTGGTGCCACAAAATTCATGATCTATTATCTCCGTTACCGGGAATTACAAAACCGTATCGGGAGAGTATTTCACCCCCCTTTTCTCCCTGAATAAAATCCAAAAATTTCCGGATACTCTTTTTCCCTTCTCCTCTTTTTAAAACTACATAAATCTGTTCAATATCACCATGTGATTTATCCGGGATTACCC
>CAYTLC010000028.1:13751-20387 GCA_964438395.1 uncultured Candidatus Scalindua sp. | reverse complement strand
TTTAAAAGGAGTAATAAGATGTTTAAACCATTAAAATTGAGTTGTATTATCCTTGCTGCTGTGATGTTCACCTTTGCATTTTCTTATTCAGTTGTGCAGGCTTCCTGTACAGTTTGCGAAAATGTAGACAAACATCCTAAGGCTAAAGATGTAACTCTAAATGTTAAGGGTATGACATGTGGTGGTTGCGAAAGCAAGGTGAAAAATGTTTTGTCCGTATTGAATGGTGTCAGCGATGTTAAAGTAAACCATCAAGATGGTAAGGCAGAATTGCATCTGGAAGAGGGTAAGGCTAGTGTTGAAGATCTTATAAAAGCAGTAAAAAAGTTGGGTTATAAAGTTTCTGAAGGATAATAGGATTGATTGAAAACCCATTCACACCGTGTCCACGGTGTGAATGGGTAAACCTAGAGTAGGCGTACTTTTCATATTTAGAAAGCCAAAGAGCTAATAAGAATTCGTACAGAAATATGTTAAGGGTTTGGTTCAATTGTCCATTAATAAAAAAGGAGTTTCAAAATGTTTAAGTCTTTTAAATTAAGCGTTGCAGTTCTTATTGCTGTAATGCTTACCATTGCATTTTCTTTCACTGTTTTGCAGGCATGCGTAATGCTTCCGGGTGAACCATGCAGTAAGGAGCCCTGCACAGACGAAGCGTGTCCACTCAAAGAAGCAAAAGCAATGTTGATAAAAGTATCTACTGCCGAGTCGGTTAAAACAGAAGAAGTAGTATTAAGTATAAATGGTATGCATTGCGGTGGATGTGCCGGCAAGGTAAAGGCAGCTTTGTCTGCATGCAAAGGTGTTACTGACGTTCAGGTAAGCTTCGAGGACAGTAAAGCTTCTGTACATGTTAAAGATGGAACTGATACACGTGTGCTTATTGAAGCAGTAAAAAAGCTAGGATATAAAGTTACTGAAGGGTGATTGGTGGTATTAAGAACGTATTCATATAAAATGTCTATTTAAAGGAGGGCTTGAGGTGATAGAGTTTGATTTCGTAGAGTTGAATAAATATAAAATTCTGGAAGACAATAATTACACAAAAGATGAGAGGGATTTTTACATAAGTAAAGAAACTAAAAAGGTATTTAGTTTTGGTCGTATTGGCAATGAGAGTATTGCCTGGTTAGAACAGGAAGTTAACGAACCTAATACTTCTGGTGAATGGCAATTCTTCTGTAACGTCGACCCAAGCGAAGGGCTTCGTGCAGATATCATATCTCCATATTTGTAGTTTTATATCTAAAGAAGTAGAGGGGGTAGTCATACACCTATCAGATACTCCTGTATATTATTCAAAGCTGATTTCTCATTATCAGCTGAGATATGAGTAACCTTCCTGCCTAAAACGCCCCATATCTTTGGGTCTGTGGTTTTATAGAGAACGATTGTTTGTGTGCCTGCAAACCCTGCAAGGTGGCTTACCCCGGAATCATTGCCGATGTAAAGCGACGCATGTGACAATAAATCTGCCAGCGCCATTACATCCTTTGGGCGCACTATCCACTCTTCGGTAAAATCTTTTTTATTCATTTTCTCTTCTTCAACCGGTCCGAAAATAAAACCTACCTTTGGATAGCCGGATTGTCTCAATATATTTGCTAATTTACGATACATGAGTGGAGAGTAATTCTTTTTGGAACTTCCACTTCCTGGATGAATCAGCGCATACTGTCCTTCTGTTACTCTGACAGGAAAACAATCTGAAAGATTTTGCGGAATCGTTATGGCAAAATGTGAGTGAATGGCTGAACAGTAATATTGTGCCAGGTGCATTTTTGTTTGCGGAAAGGGGGGTATACAGACAATCGGTAATTTCGCTGATTGTTGTAATATCTCTACTGTTTTCTGTCCATCAGTTAGCCAGAGGATGGCTCCTTCCGGGGATCCAACTTCTTCGGGAATACGCTCTCCACCAAAAAGATCAAGTAAACCTGCTGACTCGTTATCAAGGTAAGTGTCTAATAAACCGTGGCTTATGGCCAGCTGCATATACCCAGGACGTCCGATGCCTAGGAATTGATAATCAGGCAGCACCTCTCTAAGGCAGTAGAGGGCCGGCCAGGTGAGTATAAAATCTCCAAGTGCACCGCGATGACAAATAAGGAACGTTTTCATCTTGTGGTTAGTGTCCTGTGCTAAAAAAATTTGCTTTGAATAATCTGTTTCTTTTTATATAAATGAACTATATTTTACTTTTATTTAATGAAGGGAACAAACGATAACTCTTTTTTTGTTAGATTATTATAAACCCTGATAAATTTATTTTGTAATAAGCCATAAAAAATTAGAAAGGTGTATTAAAAATGAAAAGATCATCAGTTGTTTTGTCTCTTATTTTACTATTTGTTGTTACCACATTTGTTAATTACGCAAATGCTTCAGAATATTCACTGTCTAATGAGGAGACACATAACACTCCTCAGGCTGTGTCTCCTCAAGCTATGTCAAAGGATCCTCTTGTTGGTACTGTAGCAGAGACGATGAACAGTGGGGGTTATACTTATATTCTTCTGCAAACTAAGGCAAAGATGTTCTGGGTAGCAATAGCTGAAAGCACGGTTGCTGTTGGAGAGGAAGTAGTCCTGGCATCTGGCATGGAAATGATTGAGTTTCACAGCAAGTCTCTGGATCGCACATTTGATTCTATTATTTTTTCTGAAGGAATGATCTCGCAGGGAGGGAAAGCTGCTCCAAAACCTAAAAAGAAAACATATGGCAGTAGTGGGGCCAAGCCTTCAGCACAGGAGAATGTGAAGGTTGAAAAGGCTGGTGGAGGTAATGCTTACACGGTAGCAGAACTTTTCGAAAAAAGAAAAGAGCTGGATAATAAAGATATAATACTTAAGGGAAAGGTTGTCAAGGTTACTGCTCGGATTATGAACAAGAACTGGTTACATATCCAGGACGGGTCTGGAAGTGCACAGGATGGAAACAATGATATGGTTGTCACCACAATGGACTTACCGTCAGTTGGAGATACCGTTACTATAAAGGGAGTTTTGTTCTCGGATAAAGATTTTGGAAGTGGTTACAAATATAATGCAATTGTTGAGTTTGGTCAGGTTTCTAATTAAATCAAATCGAAAGCAGTTAGAAGTGTTTTAAATAAAATGGACAGACATGGTTTTAACATGTCTGTCCATTTTTCATTTATGGTTAGCTTTGTATAGGGATTTCTTTATTCAGCCATTAAATCTTTGTGCACTGGTGGCAAGTTTTTAAAATAATTTATACTGAACAAATGAAAATTCCTGATTCGTGGAGGATATTGGTAACAGGGGTTACATCGATACACGGGTGGCCTATTTTCACGCAGCTACGTAGATTGTTGCCGGAAACTTCTTTATATGGTTTGAGGCCGCCTAAATCCAATACCCCTGAAGGTGGTAATGTTTCATCATTCTGTATTACCGAACGGAAGAGACTGGAAGAAATCAAAGACGAGTTCAATCCCACGCATGTAATCCATTGCGCAGGAGTTTGTGATCTGGATGTATGTGAAGAAAGGCCGGAATGGGCCCATTCACTAAATGTCAATGGTACAAGGGCTGTAGTAGATGCTCTTGGTAATGATATACCAGTTCTGTATATGAGTACCGATCTTGTATTTTCCGGTTTCAATACTCCTGCTGGGGGCTATACGGAAGATGACGAACCAAATCCAATTAACGTTGTAGGAGAGACATTTACCATCGCGGAAACTTATATTCAGGCATGCAGAGATAATTGCATTATCAGGCTAGGGCTGCCACTTGGAGATTCTATTGGCGGTACAAAGGGTGCGGTTGATTGGATTGAGAGCCGGTTCAGGCGGAATCTGCCGGTAACACTGTTTTACGATGAATACAGAAGCTGTGTTGATTGTGAAGAAATCGGCAGTATGGCTATTTCCGCTCTTGTACTTGGGTTGAGAGGGCTATTCCACCTGGGAGGGACCAAGAGGTGGAGCCTTTTTGATATTGGTAAGTATGTGCTGGATAAGGGGGGGTACGATCCGGGTTTATTAAGTGGAATAATGCGGCATCAGGAAGAGAACGGCCCGCCTCGTATTGGAGATGTATCACTTAATTCAGAAAAAATAAGAGACCTCATCAATCAAAAAACTTTTTCCTGAATCGATTAAGCTTGAATTATAACTGAATGGTTGTGTGTTTATTGCTTTGGATTTCAAAAGTGCATAGTTAGCGAGTTACGAGGATTGCGGGGTTCATGATCTTACATCGAGCAGATACCGCGTTCAGATTTTTCTATAAAAGCTGAGAACTCGGAAGCAGGGCCTGATGGGTAGGCAGATTTAATTTTTTCAAGAGCATGGCTTATATTCAGGCCTGATAGGTAAAGCAGCTTAAATGCCTCTTTTATTTCCTGCCTTTCTTCTTTCGATAATGTTGATCTCCGCAGTCCTACCGAGTTAAGGCCCAGGATCTTGTTGCCCTCTAACGGTTTTACCAGGCAGAATGGAGGTATATCTTTGGAGACACCGCAGGTGCCACCAAGCATTGCAAGCCGTCCTATAGTTACAAACTGATGCACTACACAATTTCCGCTAATGAAAACATTGTCACCTACGTCTACATAACCAGCCAGCAATGCACCGTTCGCAACTATAACATTACGGGCAAGTCTAACATTGTGTCCTAAGTGCGATAACGCCATTAGAAAACAATCGTTACCAACCTCAGTCACAGAATCAGTCTGTGTTCCACGATTAATCGTTACACATTCACGTATCTGACAATTTGCTCCGATAGTGACAAATGATTTCCCTCCTTCGAAATTTACATCCTGAGGAGTGCCACCCAGCACAGCCCCAGCATGAACGTTACAGCTTGGTCCAATAGTAGTATATGGTCTGATACTGACATTGGGACCAATGACAGTGCCATCACCAATAGTCACATCTGATTCAATGACTGTAAAAGGGCCTACTTCGACATCGTTTCCCAGTTCAGCACCCGGGTCAATAATAGCAGTTTTGTGGATCATCTTGTCCTGTTGCTTTACAAAAAAAGACATTCCTGCTTTTCTCCAAAGCAAGAATGTCTCTTATTTTATATCATTATTACTAATTCGTTTTAATGATCATGGCCCGCATGCTCATCATGGCCTTCGTGCGCAGCGTGGCCTTCGTGTTCGTGATGGCCCGCATCCCCATGAGCAGCTCCTTCTTTATGTGCATTAGCATACTTAGTGGCACATTGCGGACAACAGAAAGTATGATGCTCACCGTCATGTTCAACGGTTACCGCACCTACATGACCGTCATTTGATTTGCCGCATTGTGCACACAAACCAGCATCATGATGTTCATCGGCAGCAAAGGTAGTTATACTACCTGCACAAAACGCAATCATCAAACAAGCAAAAACAGCAACTACAGTAAGGTTTGTAATTCGTTTCACGTTCACATCCTTTCAAATAAGTTAATCTAAAATAAACATGGCAAAGCTTGGATTCTAGTATTTTAACCGTCAATGTCAACAGCAAACCTGAGAAATATCATTATTTACTCTTTTGGTATTTTTCAGATTTTTTTAGTTTCGCTTTCAGATTTTTCTGTTCAGTAATATCCCTGATTATTCCTTCAATGACGACAGGTTCGCCATCCTCATTTCTGATTAAATTGGCAGTGCGTTCGGCATAAAAACTTTTACCCCCTTTACCTCTCTTTTTGCAATTAGAGACAAAATCTCTCAAAACACCATATTTTTCCAGTTTCTCAAGATGATCCCATCTATCTTCAGGATCTAGGTAAATATTCTTAGTCTTCACGCCCATCATCTCTTCAGGAGACTTGTAGCCAAACATTTTTGCACAGGCTAGATTTACCCATGTGAAGGCTCCTTCGGGCCCAGGCTCACACTGATATATGCCTTCCGTAAGAGAGTTAAATAATTCTCTGTCGCGCTGCACAGACTCATGCAATTCATCCTCAAGTCTCTTTCGACCGGTAATATCCCTGATTATCCCTTCAATAAGAACAGGTTTGTTTTTATCGTTTCTAATCATGTTTGTAGTCCGTTCGGTATAAAGAGGTTCTCCGTCTTTTTTCTTACAAACAGAGACAAAATCTCTCCATATTCCATGTTTTTCCAGTATCTCCAGAAGCCGCCATCTATCTCCCGGGTCCACATAGATGTTTTTAACTTTTGTTCCTACCATCTCCTCAGGTGTATTATAGCCAAACATTTCCGCACAGGACTGATTTACCCATGTAAACTTTCCTTCAACACCAGGTTGACATTGATATACACCTTCCTTGAGAGAGTCAAACATCTTTCTATATCGTTCCTCAGATTCCACTGTCTCCCTTGTTTTTTCATGCAGTGAGCCTGTCATTATATTGAAAGCTGCCGATAGCTCACCGATTTCATTATTGCTTTCAATTTCAACCTTTTTAGTTAAATCTCCTGAAGTTATCTCTTCAGCTACTTCTTTAAGTCGGATGATAGGATAAGCAAATCGTCTGCCAATAAGATAGGCCACCAGCAAGAATGGAAATGCAATTGCCAGTATCAATGCAAGTACAATGTGCTGAAGATTATAAACAGGTCCATAGGCTTCAACTCTATCAATTTCAGTAATAACACCCCAGTTAAACTCAGGTATCCAGTCCCAGACTCCCAATAC
>CAYTLC010000028.1:0-13651 GCA_964438395.1 uncultured Candidatus Scalindua sp. | reverse complement strand
TCTCATCAAACTCATTCATGAGCGAAACTTTTGACGGAAAGATATTTGATGCATAAGTTTTTCCATCAATCGCATGTGTAAAAAAACTCATACTAGAAATATCATTACCAACATGTTCTTCCGATGTGGCAAGTATGATTGTTCCGTTATTGTCAGCTATAAATGCTCCCTTATAACCATACTCACTCACAAGCGTTTCCAGATACCTGACAGTATCTTTTTGTTCCATTTCATTTGCTATGGTTTTTGCGCTATGGATTATGTTAGAGTTGCTGGCAACCACAATGACGTCCTTCATCCTTTCGCGCATCCAAGTCGTTACCAATTCTGTCTGTTTGTGTCCGATGGCTTCGAGGTTGTCCATTATCACCGTCTTGAGATTAGATTGTATTATTGGATATGCAAAAATTCTTAGTAACACAAAAGGAAGCATCATAGCAAAGATCAGTAATATAATTACGTGAGTTTTAATCGAAACATACATTAGCTCTTCTCCTCAAACCAAAAAAAATTTTATAAGGCTAAGGGTTGTGTATCCAACATATTATTCTTTCTGACCGGTACGCAGAATTTACAACTTATGGCTCTGAAAGTCTAGCTTTTTCCTGACTCAATATGCACTATAACACGTAAGAGTCCATAATATTCACAACATTGTACGAGCCATAACTCACATAAAAGAGTCATTACATATTTTTAATATGCAGTTTTACAAATACCAGTTGCATTTTATCGCTCATTGTCTTACCATGCTCCCTTTTGAAAATTATCAACTATCATTCAGCCTCATTATCCCTGAATGAGACAAAAACTTCAAATCCGGACCCTAAATATAGATATGCCATTAAGTCTCTTAAACGAAGAGCAGTTAAACGCTGCTACTGCTGAATCCGGACGTAACATTGTCATCGCGTCTGCAGGAACTGGAAAAACGTCAACAATAGTTGGACGGATAGCTCATCTTCTTAATTCAAATATCGCTCCTCAAGAAATTCTACTTCTAACTTTTACCAATAAGGCAGCAACTGAGATGGTGGAAAGGCTGACACATTTCTTTCCTAATGATGTCACTTCAAGAATAGAAGCTGGCACCTTTCACGCAATTTGCTACAAGCTCTTAAAAAGACATCGTCCAGGGCTTTTGCTGAAACAGCAAACTGAACTCAAAACGCTATTCAGAAGCATTTATGAAAAACGTGAGTTTAAAAAACTTGCTTATAAGGTAGCGGAATACTCAGCAAATTATCTTTACGATGTATATTCGTTTTATCAAAACACAGAGCTGGAGCTTGGTTTTGGAGATTGGATGAGTGAAAACTATCCTGATCATGGTTTTTTCTGTGAAATATATGAAGATATATCTAATGAATATGAGTTGATGAAAGAGAGCTACGGCTACATAAATTTTAACGACCTACTTATAAAAACGAGAGATCTCTTAAGCACTGACATATTTGTAAACTTTAAAGAAGTTCTGGTAGATGAGTATCAGGATACAAACTCCCTGCAAGGATCACTGATAGATAAGATGGATCCCTCTTCGCTTTTTTGTGTTGGTGATTACGACCAGAGTATTTTTGCGTTTAATGGTGCCAATATAAATCTAATAGGCTCTTTCTCAAAAAAGTTTCCTGGCGCGAAAGTATTCTCTCTTAAAAGAAATTATAGATCGACTGCCTTGATCCTGTCACTGGCAGATAAAGTGATAAACTTCAATGATAGAATATATCCAAAAGAGTTGATTGTTGTAAGAAAAGATGAACCTGCAAGCCCGACACTATTAGAATTTAGTGAACTCTTTGAGCAATATAGTAAAGTTTCGTACATGATCAAGGTTCGCTCTTCAAATTATGAAGATGTAGCGGTGATCTTCAGGAATAACTCGTCAGCGGATGGGATAGAAGCAAGTTTGAGAGAGCTTGGTATATCGTGTAAGAGGAAAGGTGGGAAAAGTTTTTTTGATGCTAAAGAGGTAAAAATACTCTTTGATATGTACTCATTCTTTGTTAACCAAAAGGATATGATGGCCTTTATTCATATTTTTGAATATGCGAAAGGAATAGGCAGTGCGACCGCCAAAGACATCTTTGAAGCGTTGAAAAAACTGGGCCGTGGGTCTGCCTATGAGGGTATTTTACATCCTGACACTAAAGTTAGAAACCCATTTAAACAGAGAAAAGTTAATTTTCAACTAGCTCTTTTTGATGATTTTGTCCATCTGGAAAGTGAATCTGAATTTTCACACCTGGAGTTAGACGACAGGATTTCAAACAGTTCAATACTTAAGCATCCAAAGTTTACCGATGAGAGCGCTATGTTTTTTAATGATTTTTATCTGTTATACAAAAAAATAGTAAGAATCAAAAAGCCGATCTCTATGGTCGAAGCAATAAGTGAATCAAAGATCTACAAATATATCACTAATATTTTGGCTGATCAAAGGGCCTTAGACAGAAATAAGAAAATAGATGAAAAGGTAAAAGAGAGAGCTCTTCTAAATATCAAAAGAAAGGTTGTGCTTATTAAAGAGCTTACAAAGGGTTATGCCGACAATCAACGCTTTCTAAACGCAATGATACTCGGCTCAAATGAACTTACAAAAGGCGAGGGTGTTAACCTCTTGACTGTGCATGCCAGTAAGGGTTTGGAGTTTAAGGATGTATATATTCTGGATCTAATGGATGGCCGTTTTCCAAATAGAAAACTAGCTAATAAAGGTGGCAGCATAGATGAAGAAAGAAGGCTCTTTTATGTGGCGGTAACAAGAGCAAAAGACAGATTATGGCTCTCCTATGCTAAAGTAGACAAGATCAAGAAACTACGATTCTACCCATCACTTTTTTTATACGAAGCAGGGCTTATAATAAACAGAGAAGATCACCAGAAACTGTTGGATGAAAAGTATAATTAATATTAAGCATTGAGAACTTCAGAAAAATACAAATGTTATATTTTGATTGAAATTTTCATTCCGGCAGGGGCCATGAATGTCGCCATTCCGTGATTGTCGGTCAATACCGTCCCAACAACTGACGAAGAATATATTGTGTCTGGCAGCAGACCATATATGGCATAGTTGAGAGTACCAGTGCCTGGAACTGTTAATTCTACACAAGTACGATCGTACGAAACCTCTAAATTCCCAAGTTTATAGAAGTATTTCTTCTTGCCGAACGGTTTTATAATAACTTTTCCTGGTTTAATATTAATGCCGTAAATCATTTCACGTAATACCATTGTAAGGATTTCCGGATATTCGTGATAATAATGAGCTCTAGTTTGAAAGCCTTTCGAATCATACCTTTCGCGCATCCACGTATTATCAATTAAATCCTTTCTCATCTTATTAAAATACATGTTAAAATTATCTAGATCACCGGAAACGTATCTTGCAAACATGTCCAGCCACCATATCCTTGCAAATGCAACATCAGAGTCACCGGTGTTTCCTCCGTAGCAGTCCGTTTCTTCGTAGGTTTTTTCAGACGGCCAGGTTCCGAAACCTTTAGGATGAGTGTTTTTTCCTCCGTCTACTCTTTTAAATATCGAATTTACTATTGTTTCATCGGTAACTGCACCAAAAGCTATAGCTGCATAATTTCCGTCATAGTCAACCATGTCACGTATAGTTCCGTCAGTGTTCTTTTGAGTAAAATAATGGTCATTTCCGTTCCACAAATGCTCATTAATACCACTCTTAATGTTTTCAGAATATACAAGATACCTTTCTGCATCATCTTCATCATTACACAACATAGCAATATCTGACATCAATGGTAATAACCTGAGCAGCATTACATTTGTATCGAGAGTAAAATCATTACGAATAAATACATCAATAAAGAGAGGGCCGTTTACTTTTACCAGCTGCATTTCAGGATCATATGTCTTCAGGATATGATCCGTAGCCTCTTTCATTTTGTTGTAATGAACCTTGAGCCAGTTATAATCACCTGTTGCAGAAGCATAATCTATTGCCGCAAGTACCCAGAAAATATTTGGACCCGGCTGTTCGGATTTTGCTATTGATAGATATTCCGGCTTACCTGCGGCAAAATGGTGCGGGATTTGTCCGTTCCTCATATTTTGCTCGGCAAGCTCTATTATCTCACGTGCCTGATTTTGCAGATAAACATCTCCGGAAAAGCTCAATGTTGAAACGGTTGATCTTGAGTCCGGGTCAAAAAAAGTATACATATTACCGTACGGTCCACCTGGAAAAACCAGGATGGGATACGCACTTCCGGTATTTTTAAATGTTCCCAGCACACCGGCGGCACTGCCGTAAATTGCTGAATAGAAAGTCCTCAGGTCTTCAAAATCCATATTTTCTGAACTGTTTATGCCGTGAACAGGAAAGGGGTAATTGTTTGCATAAATATCATATGAACATTGATAGATTTTTTCTGATTCGGCATAATTCGCTACCGGCTTCATTTGATCGGAATCAATCCACCTGTCTGCTTGAGTGTAAGACCCGAATAATACTGATTCGATTCCTACCTTAAAAGAGTCAGTGCCGGAAACCTCCAAATGTCCTTGGACTGTTCCACGAGCGACTGGTATCACGGAAACGGAGCCTTTTTTGTTGTCAATTGTATAAAATACATTGAGTGGGTCTTCTGAGTAAAACATTTTATTGCCTGAGCTGATGTTTTGCACAACGCCCTTATCAAAGAACCCGTTCATAAACCATTGGTTAAAATGAAAGCAGAGTTTTATAAGATTAATTTTAGCAGAATGAACCGGTTTAACAGAAGTTTTAATGTTGAATTTCCTTTTTCCGGACAACAGGGTTAGAATCAGATTTGACTTTGCGGAAATCTCATTTTTAGAAATAGTACTTTTAAATTCCACCTGTAGAACATCATTATCGTGTGTCAGTATTTTGTATTCAAAATCTGATGTTGATGGAGCTGCATGGGTTGACTTGATAGTATCAGACAGGACTATTGACAGCAGTCCTGATTCACCCGTCAATGCTTTTGAAACCAAATTACTTCCGTAGTGACCTTTACCGAAAAAATCGGATTTTAAGATGTCAATCGCAAATTTGGATTTATCAAACTCAAGGAATAGATACCCGTTACTTAAAACCAGCCTGTTTCCTTTATCCTTAAACAACAACGGGGTGTTCCTGGGAAACGCCTCAGAAATAGCATTCTCTCTGGGTTTTTGATGTGATACATAATAAACGAAAAAACTAATGAATAAAAAACACAAAACTAAAATAAACAGGGAAACAAGATCATTTTTTTTCATAGATTGTAATGTAACAATGTCTCATTTAGCGTGTGAGGTATATTATCATTGCCACAATAGTTCTTAGGGAGTAAATCCGATAAAATAATTATAATTTCTATTAAAAGAATAAAAATAGAGCTTTTAATTATTAGTTGGGACTATTTAAAGATAAAAACATGGAAATTCCACAATCATCAGTCTTCGCATTTGTAAATTCATAAGGGAGTACACTGCTCGGTCACAACCACCCTGCAATCATTTCTCATCTGCAAATGAAATAGGGCCGCACACCCTGCATTTTGGCTTGGTTGTCCAGTGCCACCATGCAGGCAGACGTCTACTGCATTTCGGACAACGACCGTTGATTACACCCCACAGACAGTAGACGGAGGAGATAAGAAATGGTATCACTAATATAAACTCCAGATGTGGAACATCCAGATACAGGCAAATTGTAAAAAGGAGACAGAAGGTGGCAAAGCAGATAGGAGTGCCAAACCAGAATCGCCGTCTCTTTTTTCGCAACAAACTTATCTTAGCAGTATATTCCAGAGAATCTTTAGTCATATTGAGGTGTCTCTTAATCAGGTACTCAAATTTAAAATTAACAAATTTTAATGAAGCTTCTTTTAATAGATTGTATCATGAAAATCAAGTGAAAGTTTGGATTAGCGGTTAGGATCAGGATTATGTTCACTATTTTTTCTTGTTCTTTTCAGGTATTCTTCAGAGGAAAAACCCGTAGCTATCCAAAGTTTTTAGATGTAGAATTTATTAAGTTTAGAATTTAGTTTTGTAGCGAAACATTCTGGTTTTCATTATCTTGACTAAGTGTGTAATGGAAGGCGGGAAGCCTTTCAGCTACGAATAGAGAAATACATGATTAACTACATACAAAATCAACTATCATGAATATACCTGAATTTGCTGTTAAACGCCCAATAACGACATTAATGATAATCCTGAGTGTTTTAGTAATTGGTTGGATATCACTATACAGGATTCCTCTCTTATACATTCCTGAAATTACAGGTCATTCGCTTAGAGTAAACATACCTTATAAGTCGTCTTCGCCACAGGAGGTTGAGGATTTAATCACAATGCAGGTAGAGGATGCCCTCGGTACTGTCAAACATGTTGAAACAATTGAATCGACCTCAACAGATGAGAACTCAGAGGTGTCTTTAGAGTTTAAAATGGGTACGGATATGGATCTTGCCACTCTAGAGGTGAGAGACAAGATAGAGCAGATAAGGAATGATCTACCGGACGAGGTTGAAACCATACGCATCTTTCGATTCAAGTCTGGTGATCTACCGGTTGTAGAGTTCAGTGTGTCTATACAGGGCGAGATCAGTGAGTTATTTGATACCGTTGAAGATGTTATAAAACCGAGGGTACAGAGGATAAATGGTGTCGCGAGTGTAGACGTTCGTGGTATTGAAAAGAAACAGTTATTGGTAGAACTGGATCTTGACAGGCTCAAGGCTCACAACATTGATACGTTCTCTCTTAGAAAATATTTGAGAACAAATAATATAAACGTATCAGCGGGTGACTTAATTGAGGGGTCAACAAAGTACATAGTTCGGATAATAGGAGAGTTTCAGAATGTGAATGAAGTTGCGTCTTTACCGGTTAACAGGAAGGGCATAAAACTTTCTGATGTTGCTGATATCAGATATGACTATTCTGATAAGGATAGTTATCAGAGGCTCAATGGCCGGAATGCAGTCAAGGTGAGAGTAATGAAGTCGTCTGATGCTAACATGGTGGCTGTGGCCAGGGAGATCATAGATACCGTTAACGAAATTAAGTCGGATCCCAGGATGAAAAGGCTGGAGATACACGTCTATCGAGACAGATCCCAAGCAATACTGGAAAGACTAAAGAATTTGAGAAATGCAGGCTTGTTGGGAGGAGTGCTGGTTGTAATCATACTCTTCCTTTTTCTGCGTAATGTTAGAAGTGCGTTGATAATAACTGCGGCAATTCCGATTTCGGTCTTATGTACGTTTGGTCTGATGTTTATGATGAGAAAGTTTGCCGGTTCAGAGGTAACTCTGAATATTATTTCACTTACGGGATTGATGCTGGCGATAGGGATGATGGTTGACCCCGCAGTTGTGGTCCTTGAGAATATATTCAGGCATAAGCAGGAGAAGAATCTGGGTTTAAGGGAGGCGGCTGTTCTCGGAAGTAAGGAGGTAGGTGTGGCAGTTACTGCCGCAACGGCGACAACAATATGTGTCTTTATCCCACTGGTGTTTCTTTCAAAATCCAGGATGGGCGTCTTTATGCATGATTTTGGTATATCAATATGCGCTGCATTGGTCTCATCTTTGTTTGTAGCATTGACCTTGATACCATTGGTTGCGTCACGGTTTCTGCACTATTCTGAGCCATCTAACTCTATGGGAGAACATAATAAGACTATCAGGAGATCTGAGTCCTCTATAATAAAAAAACTAACTATCCATTATACAAGATTTGTAGAGTTGACATTGAGATTTAGGTGGGTCACAGTTGCGATTGCAATATTAATAGTAGTGTTAGCTATCTATCTGTATGGAAAGCTTGAAACGGAAGTGGTCAGACAGGGTATTTATAGAGAATCACGTTTACTGGTGGATGTGCCGAGGAGTTACAGCATAGACGATACAAAAAAACTATTTGAGCAACTAGAGGAGGTTTTGCGGGAAAACAGAGAGGTACTGGAAATCGAAACTGTTTCCAGTGATTTTGACAGGAGTGAAGGTACTCTGTCAGTCTACTTTGTAAAACAGGAAGTGGCAAAAAGGCCGGTATCTGTTTTGGAAAAAGAGATGAAGTCCTTGTTTCCGGTCATTCCGGGTGTTAAATACAGGAGGAGGTTCAGGCACGGACGAAGAGGTAGTGGTAAAGAGATCAGTATTGAAATTAAAGGTAGAAACATTAATACACTAACCAGGCTTTCGGACGACATAAAGGAACGGTTGGCTTCTATGACGGCCTTGTCTGACATTCAAACTAATCTCGAAAAGGGTAAAGACGAAATAGTTGTGTCGATTGATAGAGACAAAGTAAAGAGGTATGGATTAACTTCAGAGAGGGTCGCCTTTGGTATTGCAGGTTCTCTGGGGAACAGGGCGGTAAGTAAGTTTAAGATCGAAGATAGTGAAATTGACATTGTCCTTCAGCTCAAGGAGGAAGACAGACAACGGTTGGACCAGTTAAAGAACCTTGAGTCAGAAAACAGTGAACAAAAGAGCGTGGTATTGGCGAGAGTAGTTGATTTTGAACAAAGAAGAGGTCCTGAGGCTATTGAAAGAAAGGACCGCAAACCGATAGTTATAATCACAGCACAGTATAGCAGTAGAGGACTAAAAAAAATCAGGGATGGCATAATGGAGAAGATGGCTGATTTTAATCTGCCTGCCGGTTATGAGTGGAATCTTGGAGAGGAATTTAGAAGGTTTGAACGTGAAGAAGCAGAAACCAGGTTTGGGTTAATTCTGGCCATAATCCTGATTTATCTGATAATGGCGTCACTGTTTGAATCATACATTCATCCGCTGGCAATATTGCTGACAATACCATTTGCATTTACCGGAGTGTCAGTTGCATTCTATGTTTTTGGTATACCGCTTGATAGTGTATCCCGGCTAGGGTTATTGCTTTTATGCGGTCTGGTGGTGAATAATGCAATCGTTCTTATAGATTATGTTAACCGTTTGCGAAGAGGTGGCTTGGAGAAGCATGATGCGTTAGTCAAGGGTGGTAGAGATAGAATGAGGCCCATTCTGATGACATCATTTACAACTATTCTGGGACTATTGCCGATGGTACTTCCGCTTTTCTTGCCCTTCCTTTTTGGGCCATTTGAAGGCAGGGGGAGTATCTGGGCGCCGGTCGGACTGGTTGTGATCTCTGGGTTAATTACTTCTACAATATTGACTCTGATAATTATGCCTACAATCTACTCGTTAATTGATGACTTTGGAATGTGGATAAAGAAAGTTTTTGCTTTTGCCTGATTTATTATCCTGATTTATGGTTCCGGTGTAGTGTGAAAAATGAATTAGGTGGTTAATACTTCAAGAATTTTCAATAGCGTATTCAAATGCTGTTTTTTCTGACATAATGTCTGCCGGAAAAATAGTTCCTATCATGAATATAGACAAATTGTCAGATGCACATTAACTCATGAAATAAAATAATTCGTATTAAACATCTAGGATGCATGTCTAACTCTTTCTGTAGAAATGACTTAATGTGGCACGTGATATGGCCTGAGCCGTGGCACATTTATTGCTATTTTAAACGTAAGTTTTACTTTTTCTTCCGATATTCAAGGAGGTATTTGGAATGGAATTATTACATGATAGTGATGAATTGGTTGGGAGTCTGGATAGTCAGTTGAAACGTCTTGAAGAGAAAATAGACACGATCCAGCCTGCTACATTAGTGAAAGATATACACAGGATAGATGATGAAATCAGGCATTTCAAGGATGTGGAAATAACGACAAACACGGTCGTTTCATCAGTAAAAGAACATGATGAAACTATTAAGAAATTAGAAGAAAGAACAAGTAATAAATTTGTTGAAATGACCGCTCAAATTGAGGCAATAGTTGCTGATAAACATAAAGACCTGGTATCTAAGATAAATGATATTAGCAATAGAGTTAATAATTTAGACGAAAAAATAGAATTGGCCGTACGTGAGCTAAAGTCAGAAGCAAGAAAAACATCCGTTCTGCGAAAGCTGTTATGGCTGGATTAAGATAATATTCATTTTCTCCATTGCTGGTTGCATCACATTTTCAGTTCATTTCAAACCTGGTGAGTGCCCGCCCGGATCAATCTGTTCAGGTGGGCCACCTTTACCGCACTATCATATTTCGGCTTGAAAACATTTAGCCAATAATGTACCATTCCCGAGAATGAAGATAAGAAATGTGTTATTATTTTTAATACCGGTATTGCTTTTCGCCTGTACAACATTAAAACCTGTGGAAAAGCTGACTGATGACGAGTTGGCAGATAGGTATGACAAAATCGACCTTCAAATTTATATGGTGAAACGTTCTGCTTCAAAATCAAATCCATCAAGCTATCCAGGTGTATCCGGTAGTACGGGAAGCGGTTATAGTAGCAGTGATAGCCAGAAGATAAAAAAGCTTGAAGAGAAACTGAGGGTCGTAAGGCAGGAACTTGTTAAAAGAGGATATATGCCTTAGCAATGCTGTGTATGAAGCCTGCGTATAATTAAGGAAAAAGAGTAACGAATTATATTTATTTAACAGGGTAAAGATTGCTGCTATCTGTACATATTTTAATAAAATTATTTAAGTTCGCTTTTGTTGCAATATTCAGTATATTCTTTATCAGCCTCCTGGAAGTGCTTCACCAGCCACTTCTTTAAATATTCGAGTATTTCATTTGCAGTTTTGGAATCACTATCAAGTATTAGTTTACGATAGGCATACGCTTTGGTGGAAAAATCCTGGTGTTCTTCTTTGTGGTAGTGATATCCAGGATATTTAAGATTTTTCATGTAGGTTTCTTCTGTTGTAAAATGCCGGACAGTATCCTTGATAATATGTGATAATACCTTTTCTAATTCATTGGGGTTCTCCTGATGTTGCTTTGCATCAATAGCTTTATCAACAGTGCCAATGATCTTCTTCTGGTCTTCATTGATTAACTGTGCATACATATGGTATCTATCTTTCTGATCAATCATCTCCCGCCTCCTCTACCCAATATACTTATGTAATAATGTAAAGTAGTAAAGTATGTATAACAAAGCATGTGCCATAGTTCTGTTATTTTTATATTCCATATTCCAGCGACATTATAATAGTGTAAGCCATTGGATTGTAGTGATATGCAAACAGAGCAATGTCGTTTGTGGGTAGAACTATGTTTAAAATGAAACTAAATATTGGCTACAAAGTGCGCCATGGCACAATAGTGTTATGGCGCACTTGTGTGACATATGGTGCTAGGGGAATTAGGTATCAAGATAATTTTCAGAAAATGTTGGTAAAATGCACTAAATTTTAATATATAGAGGAAATTACTGTGTTACCACTCCCTTTCAATTTGTGTATATGTGTAGGAGCACAGGGAAAGATTAAGGAGCGATTTTCCTTACTTATTAAAACTTGTAAAATGCTGTTTTGGAAAGCGAAAAGAATATGAACTGCAGAAGAATAGTTTTTGAATTATTTCTTGGTGTTTTTTTACTTATGTCTACCTCCACTCTTCTATGGTCTGGGGAGCCGGGAGATCTTATTAAGGAGATTATTCTGAAGGATATCTCTTTGAAGGATGGAGAAGGCCTGGAGGAGCGCAAGCATGAACTCTGGAAGGAAATTTCTAATTCTCTTGATTTTGAGGAGATTTCGAAAAGAGTAATGGGCAAGTATTGGAAGGAGCGTTCTCCCGAAGAAAAAGAAGAATTTGTAGGGTTATTTGTAGAAAACGTAAAAGTTGCCTGCATGAGGAAAACAGGCCCTCGTTTTGGAGAAGAAATCATTTCTCTAAGTGAGAAACAAAATAATAGATATGCTAGAGTACATATTGGTCTTTTAAAGAGACAAGTGGAAGAAGTGTCCGCAGATTTTCGTTTAATCAAAGAAGATGGAAAATGGCAGATTTATGATTTGATTTATCAAGGAGTAAGTCTGGTGCGCAATTACCGTAGTCAAATTTATAGTTTTCTGGCTAAATCTTCATATGAGGAGTTGGTTCAGGTGTTGAAGAATAGACAAAGCAGTGAATAAACCATTCCGATAAACATCCATACCCGCCGCAACTTACAGATTACTTTCCGCAGCTTTTCCTCAGTACCTGTTACACGGCAAATCCGGTGAGCTGCAAGTGGGAGTGGTTACCTTCAGATGTCTTGATGTTAACAATTGTTTTTTGCTACATCTTCGTAATCATCTATGGTATTCAGATTCTTAATTGAGTTTTTGAAATGATCTGATGAAGCCATGCTGTCCAACTCAACTATCTTAACTTTGACATGCGGAAAGAAACTGATGATACGCAGGTTATTCTCGTCAAGAGATCTCTTGATTGGATCAATACATTTTTTTGAATAAAACGCATGCAATGGTTCCAATCCTTTTTCACTCTTTGGGATTACAACATCATACTCTTTTGTAAGATCTTTAAGATATTTTATCAGCTCTGGTCCAACAAAAGGCATGTCGCAGGCAAGCATGAATGTATGCAAACTGCTGGAGTTAATAAGGCTGGTGTATATTCCTCCTAATGGACCTTTACCGGGATAGACATCCTTGAAGATAGGTAAATTCAGATATTCATACTCTGATGATGTATTAGCTGATATGAAAATTTCGTCAAACATTTCTCTGAGTAACTCAATTTGCAACTCAATGAACGTTTTGCCTTTTAGTTCAAGAAATGCCTTGTTAGAGCCCATTCTGCTACTTTTGCCACCAACTAGTATTGAGGCATTCAAAGATATTCACCTCTGATCTAAAAAAGTTTTAATTGTTAACCAAAAAATACTTTAGCAATGTCGTACCAGTAGTTGTCAACTGTCTTGTTTTGCCCTATTATCCCCTTAAGGTCTACTGGTATAATTTCATTACCATTTAAGACGACAATTTTTCCAAATTCACCTTTATGTATCGATTCTATGGCGGCTATGCCAAAACGGGTAGAAAGGATGCGGTCAAATGCTGTGGGAGTACCACCCCTTTGTGTATGACCCAACACAGTATACCGTGTCTCAAAGCCCGTTCTTTTCTCAATCAAATTCGCCAGTACCGAGCCGACGCCTCCGAGCATTACATGTCCAAAAGCATCTGTGCTAGCGCTTTGAAGAATAAAACCCTCTTTTTCCTGATCTTCGACAGGTATTTTTACTCCTTCTGATACAACTACAATACTGAACTTTTTGCCACTATTATGTCTTCTTGTTATTGATTGATAAACGTCCTCCATGTCTACAGATTTCTCAGGTATCATGATTATGTCTGCACCTCCGGCAATACCGGCAAATGTAGCAATCCAACCAGCATGCCTCCCCATGACTTCTACTACCATCACTCTGTTGTGTGATTCAGCAGTAGTGTGTAACCTGTCAATTGCTTCCATTACGATATTTACTGCGGTATCAAAGCCAAAGGTGTAATCGGTACACAAAATATCATTGTCTATTGTCTTGGGAATTCCAATAACATTGACACCCATCTCAAACAACTTGTATGCAACACCCTGAGTATCATCTCCTCCTATGGCAACAATTGCGTGCAAGTCGAGTTTTTTAATGTTATCCAGGATTTTTTCAGGATCTCCTTTATTATCTTGTCCAAAAGGGTTTGTCCTGCTTGTCCCAAGTATGGTGCCACCTCTGGGAAGAATTCCAGAAACACTATGCA
>CAYTLC010000027.1:0-20911 GCA_964438395.1 uncultured Candidatus Scalindua sp. | reverse complement strand
TTGCATGAAAACCCTAGTACAGAGGAAATTAATGTAAAGTATTACGAAATAGATAACTGAGTTGTATCAATAAAAGGAGGTTCGTTGATTGTGAATACCGCGCTATGTGAAATTGAAAATGAAATAAGAGATATGGATAACATGATTGATCTGTTTGCAGAACAGGTATCAATTGGTAAAGAGAACGGTAGTAAGAGTACAGGGGGTCGGTGTGAGAAAAAAGAGTTCATACAAGGTCACAAAGATCACTAAGAAAACAAAAATTAAAGAAATAATAATCTAAAATAAAGGTTTTAGCTTAGTGTTCTTTGCGTCTTTGTGTGATGAGTAGATATCAAAACTTCATGCTTACTTAGGAGAATGTTATTCAATCTTGTGGAAAGGGAGACATTTATGACAGGAATGGAGAAAGGTTATGAACACAGAGCAAGTGAAAGAATGGATCTGGTGTTGCAGATCCTGCTATATGACCTGGAAGGGAAGACAGTAAACATAAGTTCGAATGGGGTCTATTTAGAAGTAATAACAAAAGATCTAGAGTCATTTGCTACTGGATCAGCAATACCAATTGAAATAATCACAGCCACTTCCATACCCGGTTTAGCAGAGAGAGATGTTCGGCTTAAGGGAGAAGGATTTGTTGTAAGGCATGAGGTAACAGATGTCACAGGCCGCGGTAACAGATTGCGGGTAGCACTGGAATTCAGAGACAGGCTTAAGGTATTAATGAACTGATCCTGGAATCGCAACAGGTAAGAGTTGTCTTGTTTTGTTGAACCTTCGTTTTATTCGTTCAAATAGATTTTCACCTTTAAAGCAGGGCCTGAGTCGCAGTGCTCTGTCATATAACTCTCCGATACATCATTCCTTAGTTGCCGGAAAAATCACTTTTGATGACTCACCACGAGATTTAAGAACTACTCCATAATCACCACCAATGAGAACACAGACACCACATCTTTAATTTGCTACCCTGTGGGTGGCTTCAAGGTCCGCTCCTGGCGGGATTCTAAATGCTCTGATTCAAACAACATGGTTATCTCTCCTGTCATGTACCCATACATACCGAATCACTCCCTTCTGTTTTCATGTCCAAGTTTATATTTCACTCACTCAGTTCTTACCGATGGTGGGGGGATTTGTCCCGGTTGATACACCCCATGGGGGCATTTCGTAACATATTGTGATTAAGGCAGATACGATAGTCGTCGTTGTGAAAATTGCATAGGTGGGGGGATATACCCCCCAGTCAGATGAGTCTGGAATACAGCATCAAATATAATCGCAGGCATAAAAATATAATTTTTTAAGTTGCAGGTTGTCAAAGAGTTGGCGTGATAATCAACAAGGATTTAATAGCCAAAAAAATCCTTGGCACACTGTTTGAGATAGTGAGGGATGTAGAAGTTGAATGAAAACAAATTTAAATCGAGTTTATTATTAGCAAAGTAAATTTTTATAAAGAGGAGAGGAAAAATGGGAAGTATAAATAGTGTAAATGGAAATAGTGATGCTGCTCAAGAGACATTAGCAGCTAAACGCGCAGAAGCTAAAGAAGCAGCAGCAGAAGCATCTAAGAAGGCCGCTGAAAAAGCCGCAGAAGCAGTCAAGAAAACTGATAGCGTTGAGATAAGTGAAAAAGCAGAAAAACTGTCACAAAGTGATAAAACAGAGACTACTTCTGTAGCTCAAAATGATGCTGTTAAGGTAGAAGCGACAGATAAGCAGGTTTCGGCAACTGAGAAAGTTGTAGCAGAGAAACCACAAGACTTGAAGGACGTTATAAAAGCAAAGAAAGCAGAAGTTAGGCAATTAAAATCTGATCTCCGAGACATCGGTGTTGGTAGGCGAGAAGTCAAACAGATTGTAAGGCGTGCCAACAGACAGGCCAATAGGAGTGTTAGAGGCGATATAAGAGAGGTTAGTAGAGATTATAGGAAACATAACATTGATAAGAAGGAATTGAAGAATGCAATGAATGCCATTGCAGTAAAGCAGTTGGATGGGGTCATCTCAAACGTGACGAATGTTTATGATAGGAAGATGGCATTTATCAATAATAATAATGGATCAGAAACTCAGGCTCCTCGTGAATCTATATTCACAAAGACCGCTAATGAACCTACTCTTGTTGAAAAAGAGCGTACCGAGAACAAGGAGAAGAGTGAAGATGCTAAGGCAGTAGCTGCAAATGAGGAAAAGACAAAAATGGAAGCAAAGCCGGCGATAAACGCAAAACCGGAGATAACAGAAAAGGCAGAGGTCAAAGTTGGTGATGACGATGATGATGACGATGATGAAAAGAAGGTAAAGGCAGAAAAGGCAGAAAAACCAGAGAAGGCTGAGAAACCAGCGCCGCCAGAGAAGGTAGAGAAGGCTGAAAAGGAAGAGGGTATGTCTAAACTTGAAAAGGCGCTAAAGGCGATACTAAATGAGCTTTTGAAGAGTGAGAAAGAAGCTCCTGGTCTTGCAAATAAGAGTGAAGGTCCTGGAAACTCAGAGAACGCGTCAGAGAAAATAGCCAGCATGTTCAACGAGGTTGAAAAGATGGTCAAGGACCTTGACGAAGAGGTGGAAGAATCAGATGAGAAGAGTAGTATTGGGAACTTCGTCAATGGATTGAAAGATATGTTTAGTAGCGGGAGTGGCGTAGAAGGTAACTCATTCCTGAAAGGCCTGAATAAGGTTGCAGATGAAGATAGCGGTTCAGGTGCACAAATAAAAGCTGAAACGCTTAGCGGCTTGCTTAAAGGCGGAAGTACTAACTCTGCTTTCGGAATTAACCGTGTTGGAGATAATGGAGAAGGCAGTGGTAATTTCACCGCCGTAAACTTTATGTCTGATATGTCTAACAACGCCAGTGAAGGACTTGACAGCTATAAGGATGCAAAGGAAGCAAGGGAAGCAGCTGCAGATAATCAAGCACAACAGGCTGGTGTTGAGGCTCAACTCAGCGAAGTTGCTTAAACCATATCCTCCCCCCCAGGGGTAGAGACATCCACGGGTCAATCGGGCACGTGGATGTCTCAAATATTTAGCAGTAAGGGGAGAGTGGATTACATGGTGAGTATTAAAAAGAGAAAATAAAAAAGAAGTATCAATATAAACGATTATACGAAGAAGAGAGGAATCATGGTTTACAAGAACACTATTTCAACTGACAACGAGAATGAGTTGTCAGTACAGATGTTTTCAGAAGTGGCGGATGATATTGCCACATGCAGTAATGATCTTCTGCTAGTTGCAGAAGCTATTGCACAATCCTGCCATTAATTCAATAAGACACTTCAAAAAACCCTTGAGTTCTGCCCCACCCAACTACTACACCCTGAAGGGGTGCAAGGAGTGATACAGAGCAATAGTAATTACTCAAAAACAATCATACACAAACCTCTTCCGAACCAATCCTTTCTGGCATAGCCATCCCTGCCTCTTCTTTAGGGTGAACCTATACTATTCATTACACTACCTTTTAAGGGGTGGGGTGAATCACCCCTTGTGAGGATTTTTCAATCAACTCTGTGTAACCCGCAGTAATTAAGCCAGATACAACAAGTCCTGGGATAAATTCATGCACTCACTGGGAGAGAATCCCTCATTCTGTAAACGTAAAATTTTGTGAAGGAAGCTCTCCCTGGCACATGATTTTAAATTTTTTAAGTTGCCAGTTATCAATGTGTTAGCGTGTTTATGTCCTTCTGTTTTCTACGCAAGAAATATCTTTGGCACACTGTTTGAGATAGAGAGGGTTGTAAAAATTATAAGAAAACAAATTATTCAAACATGTGGAAAGGAAGGTGATGAAACAGTGGAAACTAAATTTACAACTAAAAGAGAGAGGTTTCTCTCAAATGTAGGGGGGGCATTGAAGCAGATGCCGGCAATCTCTACTGAAGAGAGTGCAGAAATGGAGAGTGTAATATTACAGGATATGATCCGGTTAGAGAATAGTGCATCATCCGGAAGTGTCTCTCTCTCAGGAGATAGTGATTCAGGTGAAGGTTACATTGTTTTGGAAAACCCGATGACCTTTGCTCACTATTTGAATTGAATATAAATCTAGTAACAAAAAACAAAAGTTAATAATTTTTTAAAAGGAGAAGAAAAATGGGAAGTATAAATAGTGTAAATGGAAATAGTAATAGTAATAATAATGGTAACGCAGCTGTTAAAGAAACATTAGCAGAAAAACAAAAAGCAGCTAAAGAAGCAGCAGCTGTGAAAGCAGAAAAAACTGACAAAGTTGAGATTAGTAGGAGAGCAAAAAAGCTTTCCAGAGCTGAAAGGATAAATAGGGTGCGTGAGGCACGTAAGGCAGACAAGGCAGACAAAGCAGAGAAGACAAGCAGGTCAGACAGGGCAGAGAAGACTCATGGCACAAGACATGGCCGTAAAGTAGAAAGATCAGGTAGACAGTCTAATGCTACTGAGAAAGTTAAGAACAGAGACCATAGACTGGGAATGAATAGATCAGGCAGGACTTATGACAGAAATAAGCTGAATGCAAAGACAGAGAAGCTTTCTATGGTATTCAAAGGTCTGAGTAAAATGGGCGTGAGTGCAAAAGAGGTCAGTAAAGTAGTCCAGAAAGCCAACAGGAAGATGAATGGAAAACTTGGCAACGATTTGAAACAGGCATATTCTGATTATAAGAGTAAGAAGATTAGTGGCGATGAGTTTAAGAGCAGGTTGTATGAAGCTGCTACCAAAAAGGTACAGGGAATCGCTTTCGCTCTGAAGAGTGTCTATAGTCAGAAGCTGGAATCCGGCACAAATGATAAAGGATCAGTGACGCCTTCATTTGCAAAGAAAGCGGATGATAACGGATCCATGACACCTTCGTTTGCTAAGAAGGCTGATAATAACGGTTCCATAACACCTTCATTTGCAAAGAAAGCTGATGATAACGGATCATCAACACTCTCATTTGCAAAGAAGGACGATGCTCAGGCACCTCCTGAAGCTCGCACATCTATATTTGCGAAGAAGGAAGATGCTAAGCCGGCTCCATCAGTTAAAAAAGATGAACCGACTCTTGCTGAAAAAGCAATGGCTGCGAACAAGGAGAAGAGAGCAGAGGCTAAGGCAGCAGCGAAGAAAGAAGGTCCGGGTGGTCCTGGAAAGACAAATATAACCCAGGCTCTTAAACAGTCAGACAATGCAATAAAGACTCTTGAAGATAGAGCACAAAATGCTAAAACACCAGAGGCAGCTGAGGCTCTTGATAAGGCAGGTAAGGAACTGGCTGAGGCTCGTGAAAAGGCAGACGAGATACTAGCTACGGCTCAAGAGAAGGCAGACAAGATACTGGCCAAAATGGATGACGATGATGATATGACATCAGCTGAGGCTCGTGAAAAGGTAGATGAGATACTAGCTAAGGGTCAAGAAAAGGCAGACAAGATACTAGCCCAAGTGGGTGACGATGACGATGATGATGAAGGCAATGGAAAAATTAAAGAGGCAGCAGGTGTATTAGTTAAGGCTGATAAAGAGGCAGTAGAGATATTAGCTAATGGTAATGAAACGGCAGTAGCTATATTAGATGAGGCTGGCGTGAAAGTACCTCCGGGATTAGCAAAGAAGGAAGAGCTTCCACCTGGATTGGAAAAGAAAGAAGATGACGTTGAATTGACTAAGCTGGAAAAGGAACTGAAGAAGATGTTGGATGATATTATAAAGGCAGCGGAAAAACTACCTCCGGGCCTTGAAAAGAAGGATGAGATGCCTGGCAACGCAGATAAAGCGTTTGAAGAGGTCGTAGGTATGTTCAACGATCTTGACAAGATGGTCAACGACCTTGCTCAAGAGGTGGAAGGCGCAGAGAAGAGCAGTCTAGGCGATTTCGTCAGTGGATTGAAAGAGATGTTTGGCAGTGGGAATGGCGTTGAAGGTAACTCATTCCTTAAAAACCTGCATAAAGTTGCAGATGAACATGGCGCTTCTGCTGCAAACGAAGTGGGAAAAGCGACAATAAAAGCTGAAACACTTAGCGGTTTGCTTAAAGGCGGAAGTACTAACTCTGCTTTCGGAATTAAAAGTGTAGGAGATAATGGAGAAGGTAGTGGTAATTTCACCGCTGTAAACTTTATGGCTGATATGTCCAACAACTCCAGTGAAGGACTTGATAGCTATAGGGACGCAAAGGAAGCAAGGGAAGCAGCTGCAGAAAACCAGGCACAACAGGCTGGTGCTGAGGCTCATCTCAGCGAAGTGGCTTAAACGTTAACCTCCCCCAAGGGATTAGAGGTATCCACGGGTCAACTGGATCTGTGGATACCTCAAATATAAAGCTTTAGGGGGGGGAGAGCGATTTCATGTTGTGAGTTCTGAAGAGACTATAAGAAAGGGAGAAAGTCATGGTTGTTAGAAACACAATTTCAATGGGCAGTGAAAACGGTTTATCTGTACAGATGTTCTCTGAAGCGGCAGACGAGATTGCCACATGTAGTCATGATCTTCTGGTAGTTGCCGAAGCTATGGCGCAATCCTGTCTTATGATAGGTGCAACCGGTGATGACTATAGAGAAGTACTTTCAGCAAGGGCAAAAGATTTCAAGATGCTTGCCGAGCTCTATAAGACAAGGTCCAGGCGGTTTGAGAGTATTGTGAAGAGATTGGCTGGAGATATCGGGGAAGATGTGGTTTTACCTGAGAACGTTCTTGTTGAAAATAATTGATAGAAGACTTTACTTAAACAATAACTGAAGCTGATAGTAATGAAAGGAGCGGATTATGACTGTCGCATTATGTGAAACAGATAATGAATTAAGAGATATGGATTACATGACAGATATATTTGCTGGGCAGATATCAATTTGTAAAGATTATGGTGGTAAGGATACCGGAATAGGGTTCGGAGAATTCTTGCTTTATGAGGGGAAAATAGAAGCGTATGAGCTGGAAATAGCGCTTCGCTATCAGAAAGAGGAGCACGTTGCTCTGGGAGTATTAGCAGTACAGGAGAAGCATCTGGATGAGCAGCAATTATGCGATGTACTGGACCATCAGAGAGAAAGAGGAGGACTCTTTGGTGAAATAGCAATTGAGTTGGGATTATTAACTGAGGATGATGTTGATGCTCTTCTAAATATGCAGGATGAAAAACATATAAAAATTGGTGAGGTGCTTGTTCTGTTCGGAGCTATCAGCAGAGAAGATATGGAATTGCGTCTTCAGACGTTTCATGCGTAGGTGTGAATAGAATAAAATCATACAAAGTCACAGAGATCACTAAGAAAACAAAAAATTAAGATATTAAAATATAAAATAACGGTTTTTGGCTTAGTGCTCTTCTTGTCCTCGGCGCTTTTTGTCCGGGGAGCGTCTTTGTGTGATGAGTAAAGATGAGAGTAGGAATGTACGATATTGAGGATAAGGAGAGCAGATATAAAAATTCATGAAAATTACAACTGAATCTTATAACAATATATGGGGGATGACAGATTATGACTGTCGTATTATGTGAAACAAAGATTGAAAAAGTTACCGAATTTGGATTCGGAGGATTTTTGCTTTGTGAAGGAGAGATAGAGGAACACGACCTTGAGCGTGCGCTCCGTTTTCAGAGGATAGAACACGTTGCTATAGGGGGTTTAGCAGTACGTGAGAAGTATCTGAGTGAAAGGCAATTGTGCGATATTAAGAGCCACCAGAGAGAAAGAGGAGGCCTCTTTGGTGAAATAGCAATTGAGTTAGGGCTCTTATGTGAGGGTCGTGTTAACACGCTCCTGACGATGCAGGCGGATAAAAATATCAGGATAGGTGAGATACTGGTAATGTTAGGTGCCGTCACCAGAGGTGCTATGGAATCTCATCTTCAGGTATTTCATGCATCTGTGTGAGAAAGGTATTACAGCATTATAGATAAGGAGGTCGTTTTGACAGACGAAGAGAAGGATGCTGATAACAGGACAACTGAGAGGATGAATCTTGCATTACAAATAGCTGTGCCGGGTCAGGAGGGCAAGACGATAAACATTAGTGCGAGCGGGGTGTACTTTGAGATAGTAACCAGTGATATGAAAACATTTATGCCCGGTACAACAATGCCGGTTAAAATAGATGCGGTTACTAGTACGCCAGGTTGTGATGATAGAAATGTCAAGCTTCATGGACAAGGTACTATTGTCAGGAACGATATAAAGGACGTTACCAGTGACGGTAACAGATTAGGAGTCGCCCTGGAGTTCAAAGAAAAACTTGAGATATCAATAGATAAATCCTAGCATTGCCGGCAGGTGCGAGCCCAACTATTTACTACCCACAGGGTCGTCCTCAAGTGATAATCAGTATGATTGAACCGGCAAATGGAAATCTATCGAATAGAGATAAAAGATCAAGGCTAAAACCATGAGTTACATACCGAGTAATTGGATTGTAGCCAACATGTAACTCAAACCCTCCAGAGGCGGACGTAAACGCCTTCAGGTTTGAGACTGTATGGTGGATTAAAGTCCTCGGTGCTTTTTGTCTCCGCCTAACAAACCCACCAAACAGATCGGCGGCCAGGCTGGCGGACAGGCGGGGAGCATTAAGATAAGGTTTTATTCAGCATTACACAACTCTCTCCAGAGGCGGGGTTAATTACCCCTGGAGTGAGTCATCATACCAAGCCAAACATAACCTGCTGTCATTAAAGTAGATCCAACAAATTTTCCACGTAAATACACGTTTTTTCTGGGGGAAAAACACTCACTTTGTAAACTTAAAACTTCCCTAATAACCACTCCATTATTTTAGATTACAAACAATTTAAGTTGTTGTGTTACAATGAGTTAGCGTGCAAGCAGACCTGCGGTATAGACCGCATGAGCACCTTTGGCACACTGTTTGAGATAGTGATAGATGTGAAAAATTACAAAGAACAAATTATTCAGACAGTTGGAAAGGAAGGTGAAAAAGCAATGGATACTAAATCAACCGGCAAAAGAGAAAAATTTCTTTCTAAAGTAGAAGAAGCATTAGAAGCGATGCTCTCAACTAGAATTGAGGAAGACGCTGAAGTGAATAATGTAATACTGAGAGACCTTGTCCGTTTAGAGAACTCTGCTTCAGCCGGAAGCGTATCTGTTGCCGGAGTTTGTGAAAATGAAGGGAATCTGAGTTTTAAAAACGGTTTCGTTGTTGTTGATAATCCAATGAGCTTTGCACACCGTTTGAATTAATTATAGTAGAGATAGCAAAATATAAACACGTTTTTAGTCTTATAAATATCTTTAGTATGGGGGAATTAGAATGCCAGGAGTAGGAAAAGTAAAAAATGCAGTATCACCACAAGCAATGAAGGAAGTCGCTGAAGCATCTAAACAAGCTTTAGAAGCTAAGCAAACAAACGATAAGAAAACTGCAGCAGATGGGAAAGCAGAAAAAAACGATAAAGTTGAGATTAGTGATAAAGCAACAAAGTTGTCAAAAAATAGAAGAGCAAATATGGCGGAGAAGGCAGGCAGGTCAGGCAGAGAAGGAAGAGACGGAAGAGACGGCAGAGCAGGGAAGTCTCATAGTGCAAAACATGGCCATAAAGTTGAGAAAGCAAGCAAGAAGGCTTCTGCTTCTGGAAAAGTCAATAACAGAGACCATAAACTTGGAGCTAAGAGAGGTGGGAGGAATGATGCCAGTATACTGAAGGCAAAGACAGAAAAGCTCTCTATGGCATTTAAGGGCCTGAGTAAAATGGGTGTGAGTGCTAAAGATGTAAGCAAGGTGATCAAAGCCGCAAATAGAAATATGAATGAGAAACTCGGTAAGGAGTTGAAACAGGCATATTCTGATTATAAGGATAAGAAGATTAGTGCTGATGAGTTTAAGAGCAAATTATACGGTACTGCTATCAAAAAGGTGCAGGGAATTGCTTCCGCGCTTAGGGGAGCATACAGCGACAGGATGGGATCTGCCGGGAATAATAACGTATCAACTCAGGCTCGCCAATCAATATTTGAGAGTGCGAAGAAGGAAGATGCTCCGGTAACTCTAAAACCTCAGAAGTCTATTTTTGATAAAACTGACAGTGTTAAGTCATCACCAACACCGCTTGAAAAAGCACAGGCGAAGAAAGACGAACCGACTCTTGCTGAAAAGGCAATTGCTGCAAACAAGGAGAAGAGTGAAGAGGCCAAGGCAGCAGCTGAAAAAGAAGAAAAGACAAAAATGGCAGCTAAGCCTGCAATAGAAGCAGAGCCAAAGATAACTGAAAAGACAGTGGTCAAAGCAAAAGACGATGAAGATGACGATGATGATGACGATAAAAAGAAAGTAGCTACGGCTAATGAAAAAGCAGTACCTCCGGGATTAGAAAAGAAGGAAGAGGGAACTTTGCCTCCGGGATTAGAAAAGAAAGACGATGCATTGGATAAGCTGGAAAAAGAGCTGAGGAAGATGCTGAAAGACATTGTAAAGCAGACTGAAAAAGTGGCTCAAGGACTTGAAAAGAAGGATGAATTTCCTGGAAAAGCGGAAAAGGCATTTGAAGAGATCGTAGGTATGTTCAACGACATTGACAGGATGGTAAATGGCCTTGATAAAGATGAGGATGGTGCAGATGAGAACGAAGATATTGGTAAGTTCGCCGATGGCTTGAAAGGTATGCTTGACGATATGGGTTCAGCAAAGAGTAACTCATTCCTGAGGAATCTGAATAAAGATTCAGATGGAAATGGCGCTTCTGATGCACACAAAGAGGGAATGGAGCAAATACATGCTGAAAAGCTCAGCAGCCTGTTTAAAGGTGGAAATACTGGCTCTGCTTATGGGATTAACCGTGTAGGAGACAGTGGAGAAGGCAGTGGTAATTTCAGTGCCGTAGATTTCATGTCTGATATGTCCAACAATGTCGGCGAAGGACTTGACAGCTTTAAGGATGCTAAGGAAGCAAGAGAAGCAGCTACAGCAAATGAAGCTAAGCAGGCTGGGGTTGAAGGTGACCTCAGCACATTAGCCTAAACGATAATCTCCCCCAGGGGATAGAGACATCCACGGGTCAATTGGGCAAGTGGATGTCTCAGATATTCAACAGTAAGGGGGAAGATGCAGCTTTACCTGAGAATGTTCTTGTTGAAAATAATTGATAGAAAACTTTACTCAAACAATAACTGACGCTGATAGTAATGAAAGGGGCTGATTGTGACTGTAAAATTGTGTGAAACAGAGTATGTATCGATTTGTAAGGAGCACAGTGAAGAACATACCGGAATCGGATTCGGAGAATTTTTACTTTATGAAGAAAAGATAGATGAATATGAGCTGGAGAATGCGCTTCGCTACCAGAGAGTAGAACACATTACTGTGGGGGTATTAGCCATACAGGAGAAATATCTGAACGCGCGGCAATTATGCGATGTACTGGATTATCAGAGGGAAAATGGAGGCCTTTTTGGTGAAATAGCAATTGAGATGGGTTACTTAAAAGAGGAGGACGTTGATACTCTCTTGATAATGCAGAGTGAAAAACATATCAAGATTGGTGAAATACTGGTTCTATTCGGAGCAATCAGCCGGGAAGAGATGGAATTGTATCTTCAGTATTTTCACGAGTCGGCTTTAGAAAATTAGAATCACACAAAGGCACAAAAAACACTTAGAGAATAGAACTAAAAAAATTAAAAAAAACTGAAGATAATAGTTTTTTATCCTTTGTGCTTTTTGTGCCTTTGTGTGAAGGCGAGTGGTTTGTACTTTATAATTATTAAATAAGAAGAGATATATTATTGATTTAAGGGGAGATAGATTGTGATACACAAGGAAGAGATTTCTAATGAGATGGTAAGTGGAAGAACAGGTATTGTAGTACAAATATCTGTGCCCGGGCAGGAAGGTAAGACTATAACAATTAGTCAGAATGGAGTTGGTTTAGAAGTAATAACACGATGTAATTCAGGCTTACTTGAGAGGGAGATTTTATAATATTTAGGATAAGGAGATAGTTATGATGATGGTCACTGAAAAAGATTCTGAACACAGGGTTACTGAGAGAATGGATCTTTCATTACAAATATCTGTGCCGGGTCAGGAAGGTACGACTACAAACATCAGTGCGAGTGGGGTATATTTTGAGATAGTAACCGATGATATGAGCGCATACTCACCAGGAACTACAATGCCAATTGAGATAAACGCTGTTACTAACACGCCCGGATGTGAAGAGAGAAATGTCAAGCTTAAGGGACAAGGTTTTATTGTAAGAAATGACATTAAGGATGTTACCAGTCAAGGTAACAGGTTGGGAATAGCTTTGGAATTCAAAGACAAATTCGATATTAATTTGGACTAGTTCTGTTATTTATAGCCTTTAAGTGTGAAAGGACGGTATTGCCGTTTTTACATACAGTATTATCAATAGATATAAAGAATAAGATGAGTCAATATGTTGCTATAGCAAAAGATGTATTAGCTGATGATACGGCATTAGGGTTTGATCTTTATTTGAGAAATGAGTCTGGCGGGAGCTATAAGTATGTACTTTTCTCCCGTGGAGGCGAACAGGTCAATTCTGATAGAAAAGAGGAGTTTTTAAACAGAAATGCACAAAAACTTTATATATCTACAGACGATACTGATAAATATCTCGAATATCAGGAAAAAAACCTTAATGAATTAATTAGTAACGAAGACAAAAGTACACTGGAAAAGTCAGGAACAGTGTATCAGGTTGCAGAAAATGTAGTACAGGGTCTTCTGGAAGATCCAAGGTCTGGCCACAATATGAAACGGGCATCTGAGTGGGTAAACAGTACCTTGATGCATATAATTCAAGATGAAAACTCATTCTCTAGCCTATTTGAAGTTGCTTCACGCGATTATAGTACATATACACACTCCATTAATACATCAGTAATAGGACTGCTATTTGGGAAATATCTTTCATTAACACCGCATGAGTTGGATTGTCTTGGAATGGGTTTTATGTTGCATGATGTAGGAAAGTTAGCCCTCCCTCCAAAAGTCATTAATAAATCCGGTACTGTTTCCGGAGATGAGTATAATGCCATAAAAAAACACCCTAAATTAGGATTGGATCTCTTAATACACAGGAATGACATTGATGCATCGTCTTTGAAAGTGGTAATTCAACATCACGAAAACCAGGATGGCTCCGGATATCCTTATGGAATTGGAGGCAATGAAATTCATCTGTTTGGAAGTATAGCTAGAATCATTGACGTTTACGATGCAATGACTACCGAAAGATCTTATGCAAAGGCTAAAAGGCCTTTTTCCGTGTTGGCAGAAATGAGAGAGAAGATGAGTGGCTGTTTTAACGAGGAGTTGCTGAAGGAATTTATCTGCTTTCTGGGACCAAAAGATACTCGCACGGAGATTAGAAGTGAAGATTCGTTATATTCAAGTGCATACGCTGCCAATTCAGGATGACGAATACATTTTGTAAAAAGCGTTTACGTTTGTTCGGTATATGATGTGCCATATACACCAAGTTTTTTCGCTTTTTCCCTGAACTGTTTTCTGTCGATTTTGGAAAGTCTTGAAGCCGCGGAGATGTTTCCTTTTGCTCTGTCGAGAACATTCTGAAAATAGTTTCTTTCAAATTCGTTCTTTGCCTCGCTAAACGGTTTATCTGAAAGCCTGGTTTTACGTGGATTCTTATGCAGTTTATCAATGAGAGTTGGCACGTCACAGAGTTCAACAGTTGGCGGTGTAGCCAGTATGACAGCCTGTGTCACCATGTTTTCTAATTCCCGCACGTTACCCGGCCAGCTATATCTCAAGAATTTCTCTATCACTTCAGAAGAAAATCCTACTAACTCCTTGGAAAATTCTGTACACGCCATTTCCAGAAAATATTGACTCAGGAGAAGTAGATCATTGTTTCGCTCTCTTAAAGGAGGAAGCATAATGCGGAACTGGTTAAGGCGGTAGTAAAGATCCTCACGAAATGTACCTTTGTGTACATTGTCTTCCAATGAAACATTAGTGGCTGCTATTATTCTAATGTCTGCATGCTGGCATTTTGTCGAGCCAACTCGCCTGAATTCACCCTCCTGCAGGACTCGGAGTAGCTTTACCTGGAATTGTGGAGTTGTTTCACCTATTTCATCCAGAAAAAGAGTGCCACCTTCAGCTTCCTCTACCAATCCCCTCTTTTCATTATTGGCACCGGTAAAGGCTCCACGTTCATGGCCAAAAAGCTCGCTCTCAAGAAGTGTCTCTGTGAGTGCGCCACAGTTTATTGGAACAAAAGGAAAGCTGGTTCTGGTGCTCAAGCGGTGAATCGGCCTTGCAATCATCTCTTTTCCGGTTCCACTCTCTCCGGTAATTAGAACTGAAGATTTTGTTTTAGACACCAATCGTACGAGGCCCAGTACGCTTTCAATTTTATCAGAATCTCCAATGATCTCGGGAAAATCCTCTCGTATCTTTGTGCGTTTCTGAACCTCCGCTCCATCCTGGTTCTGAATCACGGTTTTCATGCCTTTAAGAACATGCTCAGTTTCCGTTTTGATCTGCTCCAACTCACGGTTTTTCCTTGAAAGTTCCTGGAGATGCTGCTGCTCCTTTCTAATACGTTCAACTTTAGCGTGTAGTTCCGGGAGTTTACATGGTTTGGATATCCAGTCTGCTGCTCCAGCCTTAATCGCTCCAAAAAAATCGTAGTTCTCGGCGTGGCCGGTACAGATGATGACTTCTAAAGTGGGTTGTACTTGTTTTAATTCACCTAAAAGATCGAGGCCGTTAATGTCAGGCAGGCAAACATCAAGAATGGCTATGTCAAATACGTTCTCTTCAACCAGAGATTTCGCTTCAGTCCCGTCCTTGGCCATTTTTACCTGATAACCGAAGTTTTCCAGGTAGCTGGCAAAGGTAGAGCGAATATGATCATAATCATCAATTACGATTATATAGCCTTTAGAATCTGTAGTTGTATTAGAAGACATAGTCCAATTCCATACATATGTATATACAATTAAATAAAATCTAACTGTTACATAATTATTGTCGGCAGAAATAATAAAAAGTTTACCTTTTTTTTTAAATTTTTTCTGTTAAAGATAGCAAGATGACAGAAAGTTGCAAATATCAGTATGGTAGACATTTATAAGTGCTGGTTTAACCTTGGTTTTTTTTGTAATTCCAAATAACTCCCTTTGAATATAATATATAACTGTTACTCCAGCATTCTGCATGAACAGAGTAATTGAGAAGTCCGCTATTTAATAAGGAGTATGGAGAGGGATATGTTTCGTGAAAACAGAGCGTGGTTCTTTATCTTGTTTTCGATGGTATTTGTTGGATGTTATGCGACGATTGCCCAGGTGTTGATAATTCGGGAGTTCCTGGTAGTTTTCTTCGGAAGCGAACTGTGCATTGGAATAATCCTGGGTACCTGGCTTTTAGGTGTCGCATCCGGCGCGGCAACAGGGGGGAGAGTTTCAGTCAGATTTAAGAGCCCCATATCTCTTTTTGTTTTCGTGTTGGTGTTGATGTGTACGATACTTCCCCTGGAATTGGTCTTAATCAGGGTTTTAAGGCTTATCCTCAATGTACCTGCAGGTCAGTACATTCCAATATTATCATTGCTGCTTTCCTCATTATGTATTATCACGCCATTCAGCTTTACTATAGGATTGATTTTTCCCATTGGATGTAAAGTGATCAGGGGATTTACGCATGATTCAGCTGCTGATATTGGATTTGTTTATATTCTGGAATCCATTGGCAGCCTGATAGGAGGCCTGTTATTTACATTCGTACTCATTACCAGATTCCAACCATTTACTATAGCACTGATCTTTAATTGTATTCTGCTTTTGAATCTATTTCTGATAATGCAGCTTCCTGGTAAAGATATTTCTATTAAAGGAAAACCTTCGGTGTTTTTTGTCAGTGGAAAGTCTCTAGTATGCCTTTCAGCACTTTTTGTAACTTTTATCTTACTGGTATCTGGTGTAGTCAATAGAGTTGACAGCTATTTAGTCAACATAAGATGGAGTTCCTCCAATCCGGACATCAAGCTTCTGGAATCAATTGATTCCAGATACGAAAATATAGTGGTTGGTGTAAGAGATGAGCAACACAGTGTATTTGGAAATGGTCAGTTTAATTTTGCTTTCCCTGATGACTATGCAAACTCTCAGATAGCTCATCTGGTAATGACGCAACATCCTGATCCGAAGAGGGTGTTGTTGATAGGTGGTGGAATGGGCGGTTTGATCAGGGAGATGTTGAAACACCCGGTTGAAAAGTTAGACTACATTGAATTGGATCCGGCATTGACAGAATCAATAAGGAAATATTTACCACCTGTAGAGGAAGAGGCTTTATCGGACAAGAGAGTAAAGATATTTCACACAGACGGGAGGTATTATGTTAAGAAGGCAAAGGCTGAAGAAAAATATGACTTAATATTCGTAAATATTCCTGATCCTTCTACTGCTTTTCTTAACAGATTTTATACAGTACAGTTCTTTCAGGAGGGGGGTAACATACTAGCGGACAATGGTGTATTTGCGATAGAGATATCGTCTGCGGTTAATTACATGGGAGAAGAGGTGGGTAATTATACCGGCTCTATTTATCAAACACTGCATAGTGTATTTCCACATGTAATCATTTCTCCGGGGCAGACAAATTACTATTTTGCGAGTAATTCATCTGACACTGCTACATTTGATATCCGGAAATTGACAAAACGTTATGTAGAACGTGGTGTTCGATCAGATTTTTTCTCAGAGCAGGTCTTCGACACTCTATTGCCGCCTGATAGGGTTAAGTTTGTTGCAGACGAGATTGAGAGCAGAAAAGATCTCCGGGTGAACACTGATGCAAAGCCCGTTACGTATTTTCTAAATCTTATGTTGTGGGACAAGCTTACCGGCAGTAAATTGGGAGGCATTCTTAAATGGCTTAAAAGTAGTCATGTAATAACCTTCCTGATCCCTGTTTTTATCTTCATTGTCTGCAGGTTTGCATACGTTGCTGTTTTCAGGCGTAGTTCGGATGCACAGCAGCGGTTCAATAGCATAGCGGCAATTGTTACAACCGGTTTTGCCGGGATGGCGTTAGAAATAATCCTGATATTTGCATTTCAGAATATTTATGGATATGTGTACGAGAACATCGGGCTCATAATTGCAGTTTTTATGTTTGGGATTGCCCTGGGGGGTGGGATTAGTAACAGGTTGATATTACAAACTACACCCGGGAATGTTCTGAATAAATTGAATCCCTTTACTGTGTTTAAAGAATACGCTAAATCACAGCAGGATCATGAGGATGGAGTTGCAGGAGATAAGGTGGTTTCTGAAGAGGTTGGTGGGCAGAAGGAGATGGACTGGGTAAAGATATTCATAGTATTAGAATTCATAATTGTTGCATATGCCTGCATCATGCCTTTTATCTTGAGTCAACTCTCTACTCTGTTTCTTGATTCTGAATATCTGTTTATGATACTGGTAGTTATAACCGGAGTGCTTGTGGGTCTGGAATTTCCTATTGCAGGTAAGCTGTATCTTATGCGGAAGGGGGAGTTGGGGACAACTGCGGGAACGATTGACAGTGCGGACCATGCAGGCGCTTTTATTGGCGCTTTACTTACAGGCGTACTTTTTGTTCCACTATTCGGGATATCCGGATCGTGTATAATAATAGCAGTGTTGAATCTGATGAGTCTGCTGTTCTTACTGCACCTTTACTATCAGAAGAGAGTGTCCTGAGCTTAATCAGTCAACGATTATGTCAGGTCTAGAAACCCGACCTACGTAAAGGATGACATGCCAGTTGTAGGGTGGTCATTGCCCATCATACTCTAATGTTTACATATCCTTTCCCTTCCAAACCATGCCCATCAGGGAAACCATTCCAACTAATTCGCCATTCTCCATAACCGGCGCCCAGGATACATCAAAGTTTGTAAGAAAGCGTGCTGCATAATGGACCGGCATATTTGCATCAACTGTTAAAACCGGCTTAGCCATAATTTCATAGGCATGAACATCTTCTAAACGTTTTCCTGCTGCGATAACCTTTGTGGCTATGTCTCTCAGTGTTATCAGTCCGTACACATCTTCATCATTCCGAGGCCTTACAAGAATAGTTTGAATGTTTTCATCTTTCATGATGCTCAGGGCATCAGATACCTTTGTAATTCCATGAATATTCATTACGTATGCATACATGACGTCTTTGACTCGCTCTACCATTTTTATTCTCCTTAATTTATCTGAATTAAATATATTTTTTCTGAGCTGCTTTTTCGAGGGCATCCATCTGACTTTCAGTCCCGATTACCCTGTCAACTGTCCATGAGAAAGCCATGCCACGTCCCTTTTCAAAATTGCCGGCCTCATAAATTGCGTCCATGATAGAGTTGGCATGAAAGTCTTCTACGATGAACAGGAGGACCTCACGCTGCATGTCCATTTGTAAACCAAAAAAAGTCTTTTGTTCACGTATGCCTTCTCCCCTGGCATTAAGTATGGTTACGCCTGTAGCGCCGGCTTCTTTTGCCGAAGAAATAACCTCATCCTGACGTTCCTGTTCTACCATTGCAATTATAACTTTAAACCGCATATACGTTTCCTCCAATTAAAATAAATTGTAAATGTAGCCATTCTCTCAAGCGGATGTTTCTTGCAATATGGTGTATCCGCGCAAGTTATGCAACCTCAAGGTTGCGGCTACTAAAAATTAAAATGTTCAAGCTTTCCTCAAACTTTTCCTCCTGTTCCTTATTGCAATCTGCTCTGAAATTATTCCGTAACCAAGTACGCTTATAATCGGGAATAGAGAGGCGAAGGCTATAAGTCCAAAAGCGTCAACAATAACAGAACGGCCGGGTACGTTAGATGCCAGGCCAATCCCGAGTGCGGCAACCAGAGGCACGGTAACGGTAGAGGTAGTAACTCCGCCGGAATCATAAGCCAGTGGAATAATCATCTTGGGGGCAAAAAATGTCAGGCCGATCACAACCAGGTATCCTGCAACAATATACCAATGCAGTGGGGAGCCGGTAACGATTCTGTAGCAACCGAGTGAGATGCCAATTGCCACCCCAAGCGCTACTGCCAGGCGAAGCCCCCACGGTGAAATAGCACCTGTTGACACTTCCTTAGCTTTGAGCGCTACAGCTATCAGAGCAGGCTCCGCTATTGTAGTAGAGAAGCCGATGCAGAATCCGAATACATACGTCCAGAAATAGAGTGACGGATGAACAGATCCTGTCGTGTCGATCTCTTTAAGTATCGCTGCATTTCCCTTTGCCAGAAAGAAGAAATTAGTCAGCTGCCTGGACATTGCTTCGCCAAGTGGAAAAAGACCCTCCTCCAGTCCAATCATAAATATAGCCAGGCCAATAATTACCAGGCAGAACCCATATGCCAGACGGCCCGGATTATCAATCTTCTTTCTGATAATGACCAGTTGGAAAAAGAGGATCACACCGATAATCGGGGACACATCCTTAAGTGTGCTGAGCAACACATTTGCAGAGTGGTAAAGTAATTCCATCTGTTTCTGTTGTTGTAATCAAAAATAAAATAATCAATAAATTATAAACCCGTATAGCATGACAAAAAACATGGGGGTTAAGCTCGCAAAGGCAATCAGTCCAAAACCATCGACTATAGGGTTTCTTCCTCGTATACTGGAAGCCAGTCCAACTCCGAGGGCGGCTACTAAAGGTACTGTAATAGTTGATGTCGTAACACCTCCTGAATCAAAAGCTATCCCAACAATCTCTTCAGGTGCGAAAGAGGTAATGATAGAGACACAAATATATCCTGTGATAATAAACCATTGAATTGGCCAGCCCTTGACTATACGGAAAACACCTATGGCAATTGCCAGCCCTACTGAAAATGCAACAGTAATACGAAGCCCGAATGCATAGTTTGCGATCGATTTACTCGTGTGTTGAATAGCGTTTGCTTCAGCCGCTATTTCACCGGCCTTATTAGCAATGGCAATGAGAGCCGGCTCGGCAATAGTGGTGGAAAAACCGAGTGCAAATCCAAAAATGAGCAGCCACCAGATATTTCCCTTGGCAGAGAACTGGAAAGCCATTTTTTCACCGAGCGGAAACAAACCAATCTCCAGGCCTTGTATAAAAAGGAACAATCCGACTAAAACAAAAATCATACCGGAAATAGTGGCAGCAAGGTCCGGAAATGGTTGTTTTATAACAAATAACTGAAAGGATGTAACAACTACCAGGATAGGCAGGATATTTAAAAACACACTGAATATGTTTTTAGCTAAATTTATAAGAAATGTAATCATGGTATAAGAAGTTTAAAGTGAGCTAAAGTAGAAAATAAGTGACTAAAGTGAGCTAAAGTTTTAAGTGCCTAAAGTTATGGTGCTCAAAGGATTAATATTGAGCTTTGACATTAGTATCTAAATATCTATGTGCGCGATTGTGCACACTATTATTCCTTGCTTCTAGTCCTTTATTTTCGTAACTGTGCATTTCCGTGGCTAAATTTTTCTTCTCTTCGCGTTCTTTGCGGTGAGTGCCATCTTTTTCAACTTTAGGCACTTAAGTTACTTCAAACTTAGTCGCTTCTACTCCGCACTATTGCCACACTCCTGGTATTGGATGCTCACAATTTCCGCATTCATTTCCCTTCAGGGTATTCTCAAGGATTGTAAATCCCACTCTTTTTATGACTACCTTCTTACAGCCGGGACAGTATGTGCTCTCCCCGGGATGACCTGGTACATTACCTGTATAAGGAAAGTTCAGGCCGGTTTCCAGTGCTATGTTCCTGGCCATCTCCAATGTCTTTGCCGGTGTAGGTGGAAGGTTCTTTATTTTGTACGTAGGGTGAAAACGTGTGAAGTGGATAGGTACATCGGGACCCAGGTTTTTGATTATCCATTTGCACATCTCCCTGAGTTCCTTTTTACTGTCATTCAGTGTAGGTACCATGAGCATTACAACTTCGAACCATATACCTGT
>CAYTLC010000026.1:0-20988 GCA_964438395.1 uncultured Candidatus Scalindua sp. | reverse complement strand
TATTCATGATATCGATTCTATTAAAATAGTTCTAAATGTCAATGAGCTTCCTTCTTTAAGAATAGCTTATGCATGTACGGTAAGTTTAAGTAATTGACAACTTATACAAATTGTCCGGCACTGAAACCGGAAGACCAGGCCCACTGGAGATTGTAACCACCCAACCATCCGGTTACGTCCACTACTTCACCAATAAAGTAGAGGCCCTTCACCTTCCTCGCTTCGAAGGTTTTGGATGAGAGTTCATTTGTATCAACGCCTCCACGTGTTACTTCCGCTGTCGTATAACCCTCGGTATCAGAGGGTTTGATATGCCATGCATGAAAAATCTCAGCAACCTCATTGATCTCTTTTTCATTGTATTGGTTGACTGGTTTATTGTGATGCCATCGTTCAAACCACTGATGGGCAATGCGCCTGGTTAACAGTTCTCCTATCAGATTCTTAAGCTCTGTTTTTGGGCGTTCCTTCTGCCATTGTTTGATGGTTTCTGCCAGGTCAATATCCGGAAGTAGATTAATAACAATTTCATCTCCAGGTTGCCAGTAGTTTGATATCTGCAGTATTGCAGGGCCACTCAGACCTCTGTGGGTAAAAAGGATGGCTTCTCTGAATGATTGTCCGTTACAGGAAACTACAGCATTTGCGGATATACCGGCAAGATCAATGAAATCGTCCAGATCATCTCTGTTGAAGGTTAGGGGGACCAGGCCCGGTTGACGAGATAGAACTTTGAGTCCGAACTGTTCAGCTACTTCGTAGCCGAAACCGGAGGCTCCTTTTGCTGGCATCGACAAACCACCGGTTGCTATAACAAGGGATTCGGTTGCATAGGTTTCAGAATTAGCTTTAACTGTAAAACAGCTCTCTTTTTCTATTTTCTTGATCGTGGATCTATTCTGGATTTTTACGTCGGAAATCCGACACTCTTCCAATAAAAGGTTCAAGATCTCAACGGAGTTTCCGTTGCAGAAGAGTTGCCCTGCTTGCCTCTGTTGATAAGATATATTGTACTTTTCAACAAGTGAAATAAAATCATACTGACTGAACCGACTTAATGCTGATTTGCAGAAGTGTGGGTTTTCGGATATGTAATGCTCAGATTCCAGGTAAAGATTAGTAAAATTACAGCTTCCGCCACCTGAAACCAGTATTTTATTGCCCATGCGTTCAGCATGATCCAGAACCAGAACTTTACGTCCTCTCTGTCCAGCCGTTAGAGCACACATCAACCCTGCCGCTCCGGCGCCAATGATTACAACATCGTAGTTTTTCATAGTGATCTTTCCCGGGATTGTTGGCTATGCCTTTATGATGCCAATGTCGTTGTCAGACTCTGGCAGTCAGCTGAGTTCTATCTTGCCTTCCAGAAATTTAACCGCTTTTCCTGAAATCAATACGCGGTCATTTCGCAACTCACATACAAGTTCTCCGCCCCGGTGTGATACCTGTTTTGCCTTCATTTTTGTTTTGTCTAGCTTCCTAGCCCAGTACGGTATCAGTTGGGTATGGGCAGAGCCGGTTACAGGATCTTCGTCTATTCCATGCTTTGGTGCAAAGAAGCGGGATACGAAGTCATATTGTCTTGATTTAGCTGTAATGATAACACCGCGCAGATCGAGTTTCTGTAGATAAGCTATATCAGGCTTAATTGATAAGATATCACTTTCTGTTTCAAAAACCACAATGTAGTCTTCCGACCGTAAACACTCAATCGGTGTCCTGTCAAATGCCTTTACTATTTCATACGGCACATTACAGGGAACAGGTGTTTGTGCAGGAAGGTCCATGACAAGCAGGTCGTCCTTTTTTAAAACGGTTAGGATGCCTGATTTAGATTCAAACTCAATCCTCTCTTTATTGTGTCCCAGGATATCAAACAGGACATAAGCCGCTGCCAGAGTTGCGTGGCCACATAGGTCAACTTCGGTTTTTGGCGTAAACCATCGGAGATGAAACCCTTCGTCTTTCGGTACAAAAAAAGCTGTTTCTGAGAGGTTGTTCTCTTCTGCAATAGATTGCATGGTATTATCGGGGAGCCATGTTTCGAGTGGGATAACTGCCGCCGGATTTCCCCTAAAAGGCGTGTCTGTGAAAGCGTCAATTTGATAAAGATTTAATTCCAACTATTTCCTTTTAAAAATCCAACTGAATTGCTGTTTCTGGAGTAATGTAAAAATAAGAAAAATCGGTTGTTATGTCAAAGAGAATATGATATTTAAGAAGGGAAAAGAATCGAATAATAACTGCCGTTAAATTACAAGGATTAGCTTATAGGTGGCATACATAAGCTTTTTCCAGATTTGTATTGAAATTGCATATGTAGATTGATTGAGAAGATGAATTCCTTTTAATTAAGTCATTGTGTGATAACAATTTAATATATTAAAATAAGCTAGTGCGTAATAATAATAGACGTGAACATGAAATTGTTAACCTAAGTGTATGAGTGCATTATGATTAGTCAGAATAATTACTAAATATAATATATACTGCTCTTATTAATTATTATTATTGATTACGTACAGCCATAAAGTAAAATTATAATATATAGTAAAATTTTTGTTTGTTACCAGCTTCAAGAAGTTGAAAAGAAATAACCAGAGGGGAAAAAATGAAAGCAAAGACAAAAGCTAAAATAAAAGCTAAAGCAATTGTAAAGTCATCAGATACTACTAATCATTATTATAAATTACTGGAGAAGAAGTTTCATAGTTCTGACACTGTACGTTCGCAAATTGCTGAAATCAAAGGGAAGGTCAAGGACACAGTCATTGAAGAGCCTTTGAAATCTCTTTTCGTTACCTTTAAAGGGGAGGTTATTGGAACCACCTTTGAGAAAACACTTAAGATTATATCTAAGCACTTTTTTCGTAAAGGGAAGATTGATAATTACAGGACAGATGAAGATAATGGTGTTGTGGAAGCAAATATAACGGCAACACAAACCGAAGTAGAGGAGTTGATTAAACTTCTCATGAAACGTCATTTAGTATTGCATTGTAAGACAGGGCTTCCCAAAGGCTCAAGTAACATGTTGATTATCAATGAAGATGAGAAAAAGCGGTTAAAAGACTTCATGCCAGATGATATTTGCTGTAATTACGTTACGACTGCTGAAACCCGGGAAAAATATACAGGCAGATTGGACGGCTATTTAATTTACAACGGTTTGCCATTAACATCTAAAGCGCTGGGAAGTGAATTAAGATTAAACGAAATTGTAACGTCAAACAAAGTATTTACCAGTACAGGTTTAAAGGAAGTCTTTTTGAATCTGCATTTTATTACACTGGTTATTATGCTGGATGCGGAACAACACTATTTTCAATACAGGATATTTAAGGAACAGGAAGAAGATCTTAAGATGATCGAAGAGAATATAGATAATCTCGGACTCTTTACAGAGTTATTTGACCATCTTACCGATGAGGGTAACCCGTTGCTATTTAACAATGAGCTCTTCCTGGATGTATTAAAGCTTGAACATATTGTAGAAAAAGATAACTGGAAAGTTCTCCCTGCATATGATAGCTATGTCTTTTCTGCGGCAGACAGGCTTGACGTGCACTTTAAATTTCTTGAAGATTATGGTCTTTTGCAGGAGTGTGCGGAGTCAGTTGAGTTGCTGGTAGAGAAGTTAGAGGGAAGATTGTCAAGTCATAGCCTTGCTTCTCAAAGCGAACAAGACGAATTAAGTTCAGGTTACAAGGAATTAAAACAATTCACTTCAGTTTCAAACCATTCGTTGTTGAAAAATGATTATCTTGAGTTGCTGGGCGCTTTCAGAAAATTATTGGCGTATCTAGATTCTGTGTCAGTGCAGAGCTCTGCTAAACAGGAAAGTGTTCAGAAAGAATCACGATTGCCTGAAAAACCATCCGGCGGTTTAGTTGCAAAATTAAAAAAGCGCACAAAAGAGTTGTTATCTTCTCCTGAGGAGTCATCTCCGGAATCTGTTTCACGTAGTGGAAGGGCCTTAACTACTGAACAGGAAAGTGATGTGCGTGCTCTACTATTACAAGTTAAAGAAGGATTTCGTAAAGTATCTAAATTGAAAACCGATTCAGGTTTGGATGCTCATCTGGAAGCAAGGAAGAATGTGCCTTACCTCACGAATTTGTCTGATGCGCTAGATCAACTGAAGAAATTAATTAAAGACATCAATAAAGACAAGGATGTACAGGATCAGTTTAATGATCTCTTTAACAGGAAGAATAAATTTGTAATTCTCTCCAATAAACTGTGCAAAATGGTAAAATTTAAAACTAAGCAGGAAGAGAAAAAAATACGTGGTGTTTTGGCTGATTTGCAGCAACTCCTTCATGATAAACCTTTTGCGGCGGATAAATATGAAAGTTTCTTAGATAACGTTAATAAATTGGATGATTTTGTGAATAGCAAGGATGTCTCTTCCATGAAACAGGAAGGCGCAACTCAGTCACTTGCTCAGGAGATGAATCAGGATAAAACCTTTAATAAGATACTTAACATTAGAACCGGTATTCAAAATGCCATTGAGAAGAAAAAACAGATCAGGGCGGTTAGTACATTTAAGAAAGAGAGAGAATTTATCTCTTTTAGTCTGAATGAGCTTAATGAATTCCTTGAAGAGTTAATTGCGCTTAATAAAAAATTGAAAGTAACAACCTATTACGGTAAGCAGCCAAATATTGAGAAAATAGAAAAAGAGTTTGATAAATTGATTGTGGAAGTGAATGACATTGAGGATCGTATAACATCCAGGAAAAGGAGTGATAATAATACGATCTTTAAAGAATCTGATCCTTCTATTGATTACTCGAAGAGCTCTATGCTTGATAAGAAGAATTTGGAAAAAACAATTATTAGCGCACAATACCAGATTTCTCAACTATTTGAATTTATTGCGACAGTTAAAGGGTTTCTTGGCCAGCACTCGTTTGTTCACTCCGGAGTAGCTACCAGCAGCCTTTTTGATTCAATAACCTATCTGTTGAGTAATACGGATGTCAAGCTGCTGGACTTCACCAGCTTGACGGAAGATATGTACAACGAAAGTATTAAAACTATTTTTCAATATCAGGTTGGCGAGACTTATAATGAGCCTAAAAAAGAAGATGTTGAAAGTTTAATGAAGAAAGTCGAAAAGAAGGCTACTGTCAAAACATACAAGAGCAAGAAATAATTAAAGATTATTTTTGCATGATGTAATTCAGAATATTTGTCAAAAAACCAAATACTTCGATTGCACTAGCGTAAGATACAACTTCTATATAAAAGGGACACATTCCAATTGAAAGTAAATGGTGTGTGTCCTTTTTTATTCATTCAGATTATTTCTTTAAAATTTCAAGAAATATACAAAAAGGAATTTGTTTCCGGAATATATTAATGGCACTTTTAAGTCTGCAAAAAGTAAGTATCCGTTTTGGAGGTCCGTTATTGCTAGATAAAGCGGATTTGCAGTTGGAGCGTGGAGAAAGAGTCTGTCTTATTGGTCGTAACGGTGAAGGGAAGTCCACGCTGCTTAAGCTGGTCAATGGAGAGTTGTTACCTGACTCAGGAGACGTTGCTCGGCAAAAAGGGCTTTGTACCGCTTATCTCTCCCAGGAAATACCAAGAGAATTAAATGGTACGGTATTTGAGATCGTGTCTACTGGATTGAAGAAGGCAGGACGTAGTCAAGTAGAGCGGGATGGTGATCATGATTGGGAGGAACGGCATCAGGTTGAAAAAGTGATCTCGCTAATGGAATTGGATGCCAATGCGGAGTTCAAGATTCTCTCCTCTGGTTTGAAGCGAAGGGTGTTACTCGCAAAGGGTTTGGTTTGTAAGCCAGAAATATTGCTACTTGATGAACCGACTAACCATCTGGATATTGCATCAATAGATTGGTTGGAAGAGTTCTTATTACGTTATGAAGGAACTATTTTTTTTGTTACCCATGACCGCGTGTTCTTGAAAAATATTGCCAGGCGTATTGTTGAGCTTGACAGGGGAAACCTTGTTGATTGGGAGTGTGACTACGAAACATTTCTCTCGCGCAAACAGGCAGTACTCGATGCAGAGGAGAAACAATGGTCTACTTTTGACAAAAAACTGGCCAGGGAAGAAGTGTGGTTACGTCAGGGCATTAAGGCCCGTCGTACTCGAAATGAGGGGAGAGTAAGAGGTCTGGAAAAAATGCGTGCCCTCCGTAGAGAAAGGCGTACTCTAAATGGAACAGTACGAATGCAGTCACAAGAGGCAGAGCGTTCCGGAATGAAGGTAATAAATGTAGAAGATATGAGATATGGGTATGATGATACGCAGGTAATAGGAGGTTTTTCTACAACGATTATGAGGGGAGATAAAGTTGGCATTATAGGCCCTAATGGCGCTGGCAAGTCAACACTTTTACGTCTTCTGCTTGGTGAACTAACTCCTCAGCAGGGAATAGTACAGCACGGCACTCATCTTCAGATTGCCTATTTTGACCAACTTCGCGAACAACTGCAGGAGGATAAGTCAGTATTTTACAATATAGGGGACGGGAATGATTATATTACGTTAAACGGAAAGCAGCGGCATGTGATAGGATATCTACAGAAATTTCTGTTTTCACCGGAACGAGCACAAACCAATGTCAGCGTGCTTTCAGGTGGAGAACGCAATCGCCTTCTTCTTGCACGGTTGTTTACCAGGCCGGCAAATGTTATAGTGATGGATGAACCTACAAATGATCTGGATGTTGAGACTCTGGAACTTCTGGAGGAGTTGTTGATGGGCTATAAGGGTTCACTCCTTCTGGTAAGTCACGACCGTGCTTTTCTAAATAATGTAGTAACCAGTACTATCGTATTTGAAGGTGGTGGTGAGGTTAATGAATATGTTGGTGGTTATGATGACTGGCTCAGACAGAGAAAACAGGTTGAAACAAAGAAGAAGAAACGTACCCAATCAAAGAGTGATAGGGTGGGGGAGTGCACTGAACGTCCTCGCAAGCTTAATTATAAAGAACAACGTGAACTTGCGGCACTGCCACAGAAAATAGAGGAGCTGGAAGAAGAGCAGGATCAATTGAACCAGGCAGTGAATGATCCCATGTTGTATAAGAGAGGAAATGACGAGGCTGCCGATATAAGGACAAGATTGTCAACTCTGCACTCAGAATTGGATAGCGCCTATCAACGATGGGAAGCGTTGGAAACACTTCAGGATTAATGTTATGACAAACAAAGAGCACTATACCCGGCTTACTAATGAAAACAGATTAAAATTGATCGAAGAGTCATTGAATCTCATTTATTCAAAAGAGGATGCAACCACTGCGTATGAGAGGACCCTTGCTCTAATCAATAAGTATAAACAGAAGGTGGAAAGTGCTCCATATTATTTGACTCAAAAGGATATCATACTTATAACGTATGGAGATCAGGTTTTCCATTCCGGTGAGACGGCGCTGTCGACTTTATTCAGTTTTTTGAATGAATATGTGCGGGATATCATAAACACAGTTCATATACTTCCATTTTACCCACACTCATCAGATGACGGTTTTTCAATTGTAAATTATAAGGGTGTTTGTCCACTCAAAGGGTCATGGAAAGACATAGAAAATATAAACAAAAATCATAGAATCATGTTTGATGGTGTTATTAATCACATGTCACAATTAAGCAGGTGGTTCAACTGCTATTTAGCCGATATTCCTGAGTTTGAGGATTTCTTCATAAATGTTGATCCGAGCACAGACTTATCAAATGTCGTGAGGCCAAGGACCTCGCCGCTCCTGACCGAGTTTGTTGATGACGATGGTAAAATTAGAAATATTTGGACAACATTCGGCAACGATCAGGTAGATTTGAATTACGCTAATTACAAAGTGTTGTTAAAGGTTTTAGACGTATTGCTTTTTTATATCGCCAAAGGTGCTTCGCTTATCAGGCTGGATGCAATTGCTTATATATGGAAAGAGCTGGGAACACCTTGTGTTCATCTTCCAAAAACACACGAATTGATTCAGCTCATGCGTGAAGTAATGCATGCAGTTGCACCTGAAGTTATTATTATTACAGAGACAAATGTGCCTCACGGTGAAAATATTTCATATTTTGGAGGCGGTGATGATGAGGCGCAAATGGTCTATAACTTTGCGCTTCCTCCGCTTCTAGCATTTTCTATTTTAGAATCCAATACGGAGAAGCTTACAAATTGGGCAAAAGAGCTGTCTCTTCCAAGTGATGGGGTATGCTTTTTTAATTTTACTGCAAGCCATGACGGTATTGGTGTCAGGGCAGTAAATGGAATACTGGATGAGAATGAGATAACCTTTTTGGTGAAAACTGCTATCGGGCATGGGGGGTATGCTTCATACAGGGCGATTGGAGATGAGGATGAATCTCCATACGAGTTGAACTGCAGTTATATTGACTTGCTGACACATCCGGAAGAGGATGACAATATAAGAGTGAAAAGGATGATACTCTCACAGGCTGTTGTTCTGGCAATGCCTGGTGTGCCGGGTATCTACTTTCATTCGCTTGTTGGATCCAGGAATTATCATGAAGCGGTAAGGAAAACGAGGATCAACAGATCCATTAATAGAGATAAGTTAAATTACGATAATTTGAAAGAGTTGCTTGAAGAGGAAGGTAGTTTGCAAAAGATCCTCTTCAAAAGATATAAACAGCTATTGTCAATAAGAATAAACGAAGACGCTTTCAACCCATTTGGCAAATATGAGTTTCTTGATTTGGGGAGTAAGGTATTTGCCATTAAACGATATGCCAATGATGATAATGAGTCTATACTCGCATTATTTAATTTTACCGGAGAGAGTGTTAAAATCGATCTTCCCGGTAAGTATAGGGATAGCTTAGTTGATATAATCACACACGCGAGAGTTAATTGTAGAGATCTGACATTAGAGCCGTATCAAATAGTGTGGTTGAAGAAACACAAGGAATCCTAGAAAAGATTGCATGTTTGCTTTTCAGTATTCTTGACGCATACGAAGAAAAGAGGCAAATTTAGGAATGCCTGATTTGTAAAACCCATAATATTTAAATGTGACGATACTTCCGATTGGAGGTGGGTTATCTCGTTCCTGATCAGAAAAGCCGGTTCCTATTGCAAATTGAATCCCGTTGGGCAATTCCACTAACATTGATCCAAGACGACCGGTATGTTTTCCGGAACAGGGAAGATGCTTGATGACGGTTGCCTCTGCGTCTTCATAGGTTTTTACTTTTAACAAATCGTGGGAACGCCCGACAGTATATGGAGAACCGGGTCTTCTTAACATCAACCCTTCTCCTCCAAGAGATTCAACCTCCTTAAGCTTTTTTCGAAGATGCTCCTCACTTTCACATATTTGATGTTCCAACACTTCCGCAAACAGGTTTGGGTGTTCAAGAAACCAGCGACGCGCAAAATCAAGACGTTTTTCAAAACCTCCTTCTATGCCAGGTGCGTCAAAAACAAAATAATGAACTTTTTTCCAATCGGTATCTGCTTTTTCACGGCGAACTATACTGACCAGCTCCTGGAATTGCTCTCTTTCTGTCCAGAGCTCGCCGTCCAGGGGAGTCGGAGGGAGATTCCTGGTAAACCATTCCGGAGCATGAAAGAGATTTCCCTGACGAGAAATCAACTCTTTGCCTGTCCAATATCCACGTACACCATCAAGTTTCTCGCTCATCCACCATCCATTGATATTGATTTTCTGGTCCCGGCTATGTGCAAGCATTACAGGTGCTTTTTTCTGTACATTACTATTTTGGTGAGATGATTGTGGTGGATCCGCCTGTGTGGAGAGCTGAAAAATGCAGACAACAAGAAAGAGGCTTAACTTTGTCAGAAAAATAATGGTGCGTCTTTTCATAACAAATAGTTTTGTGATTTTTGAACTTCCTGTTCAATTATGGTTCTGCCCGGTCAGGAATAAATTATTTCCTTATAATTCCTTTTCTTTTTAACATATCCAGAAGGGCCCTGAGGTTTTCTTCAATAGATTTATGTTCTGAATCCAGGATGACATCAGGATTAAGAGGCTCTTCGTAAGGTGAGTTAATGCCGGTGAATTGAGGGATCTCTCCGTCAATAGCCTTTTTGTAAAGCCCTGTAGGATCTCTTTGAATGCAGGTTTGTAGACTGCAACGAACAAATACCTCAAAGAACCTTCCTTCCGGTATCAAGGCTTTGACTTGGTCCCTCTGGCATCTTAGCGGGGAGACAAAGGTACATAGAACAAGAGAGCCGTGTTCGTAGAAAACCCTGGCGACCTCTCCGGCTCTTCTGGTATTCTCTATTCTGTCCTGATCAGAGAAGCTGAGATCATTGCACAGACCATGGCGAAGTTTGTCCCAGTCCAATAGTGCGGTATGGATTCCTGTGCTGAAGAGAATGCGTTCAAGGCTTTTCGCTATTGTTGATTTGCCTGCTCCTGATAAGCCTGTAAACCATATAACTGCAGTCTTGTGTTTATATCGTTCTTCTCGCTCTTTTAGGGACACCGGATCTCTCTCTATCTCAACTTTGACAGGCAGTTCCTCTTCTGCATCTGTTCTCCCTTCAGCATGGATAGTCTCTTCGATGCTTCTGACAGCGCCACGAATCATCCCGGCTCCAACAGTAAAATTAGTATCAGGGTCTATTATTATAAAACTGCCGGTTTCCCGGTTCTTATTATATTGATCTAACATTATCGGTTGGGTAAGTTTTATCTCAGCGCGTCCAATTTCATTGAGCAGCAAAGTGTTGACATCGGTATGATGCGTATCTTTTATTAACTCACAGAAAAGATTATGTTCTGTAGCATCTGTACGGTGTAGGGTGTTTACGTCGAACATGTAAATTAACTTAGTGATACTGGCATTAACTGTTCTTGTAGTGTGCTTAATAAAGTAGTTTTTACCAATCTCAAGCTGGTCATTTCCCATCCAGCATAAAATCACATCGATACTGGTTTCAACCTGAGGAAGGTTATGACGTCTAACAATCATATCTCCACGACTGATATCTATTTCATCTTCAAGCGTTATAACAACAGATTGAGGTGCGTGTGCTTCTTCAAGGTCTCCATCCATTGTTGTGATAGTTTTAACTTTAGAAACCAGTCCTGAGGGTAGTACCGCGATCTCTTCGCCCGGGCTGACAGTACCTGCGACAACCCTCCCTGCATAACCTCTGAAATTAAGATCAGGCCGTATAACATATTGCACCGGGAATCTGAAGTCTCGAATATTAAAATCTGAGCCTATGTGGACATTTTCAAGCGTATGCAATACTGTAGGGCCGTCATACCAGGGAGTTAACTCACTTTTAACAACGACATTATCTCCTTTAAGTGCCGATACCGGAACGTAAGTAATATCTTTAATATCTAGCTTGCGGGAATACTCATCATACTCCTCAACTATTGCATCGTATACCTCTTTAGAATAATCAACCAGGTCAATTTTATTGACAGCAACTATCATATGAGATACCTGTAAAAGACTTGCGATGAAACCGTGCCGGCGTGATTGTTCAAGGACACCTCTACGTGCATCAATAAGTATAATAGCAAGATTAGCTGTGGAGGCGCCGGTAACCATATTTCGTGTGTACTGGACGTGTCCGGGAGTATCGGCAATGATAAATTTTCGCTTAGGAGTCTGGAAGTAACGGTAGGCTACATCAATGGTTATTCCCTGCTCCCTTTCAGCAGCAAGTCCGTCCGTTAATAGAGATAAATCTATCTCCTTTTCACCTTTGCGCTTTGCTACTTTCTTGACAGCTTCCAGCTGGTCATCGTATATGTTCTGAGTGTCCATCAGAAGCCTGCCTATGAGTGTGGACTTACCGTCATCTACACTGCCTACAGTGGTGAATCTAAGCAAGTTGGCATGATCTTGGGATGTAGGTGAATCCATGTTTAGAAATATCCCTCCTTCTTCTTATCTTCCATAGAACTGTCGGAAGTCAAATCAATAACACGATTTTCTCTCTCAGATTTACTGGCCTCTTCAACCTCTTTTATTATGTCATCAATTGTCCTGGCCTCTGACCTGACTGCTCCTGTACATGGGCTACATCCCAGGCTTCTGAACCTGCACATAAGTTTTTCCACTTTCTCACCTGGCCTTAGCTTGACCATGTCATCATATGGGATTAGTACGCCGCCTCTGTCAACTACTTCTCTCTCCTGTGCGTAGTATATAGGGACAATGGGTATCTCTTCCTTTTTTAAATAGTACCAGACATCCATTTCTGTCCAGTTACTTATTGGAAAAACCCGAATTGACTCTTCCTCGTTAATACGGCAATTATATAGATTCCAGAGTTCAGGCCTCTGATACTTGGGATCCCACTGTCCGAACTCATCTCTGAAAGAGAATATGCGTTCCTTAGCTCTTGATTTTTCCTCATCTCGACGCGCTCCGCCAAATGCCGCATCAAACTTATGTCTCTTTATTCCGCCAAGCAATCCTTGAGTTTTTAATTTGGCACAACATTTATCGACTCCTATCTTTTGAGGATGTGTACCCTCGGAAATCGCCTCATCATTCTTTTCTACGATGAGCCTGCATCCGATCTCCTTAGTATACCTATCTCGAAATTCGATCATCTCCGGAAATTTAAAGCCGGTATCAATATGCATGAGCGGAAATGGGATCTTTCCGGGATAAAAGGCTTTTTGAGCAAGACGTACCATTACGCTTGAATCTTTTCCGATGGAATAGAGCATGACGGGATTCTTAAACTCAGCCGCCACTTCACGTATAATATGGATTGACTCTGATTCGAGTTGTTTTAAATAGGAAATATTGGTGTTTTTCAAAAAAACTTCTCCACAACTAACAAGATTAAAGCGCTTCGGTATTCAATTATGGGTAAGCAAAGGGAGGGGTTTAATAATAGATGACTATTACTGGAATAGAAATATCATGCAAAATCTTAATCTTCCTGCCCGCGTATTACTGTATTCTAACGCCTTTTTCCATAAAACGGTTACCTTCAAAACTACTATATAACTATATGAATTATTGACCGTTGTGTCAATGAGAATATAATATTAAGAAGTGATAGTTTCTAGAGAAATTATCGAATAAATAGATAGGTTTTTGTAAATATTTTAATATGGCGACTCAACAACATATGTGTATAATTATTCACTTAAATTAAATATTTATTATTGTTGAGACAGGCAATAACCGAATCATCATTTAGAAAGCAGGGAAATGAAATACAAAGATATAGTTGAAAAGATGCATTACCTACACAACAATGGATACTTTAATAGCCACCATTCACCAGAAACTCACGGTACCGGTGATTATAACCAGTTTGCGTATACTACTATTGGAACGTGTGACTGCCCCAAATGTATAGCCCATGCGCTTGCATTCGGGATTGATGATCATTATCAGGACCATGAAATTACTGAGGAAGTTGTTGCAGAGTTAAAAGATCTTTATGGAATAGACAGTATTAAAGATGCCTTTAAGGATGACGCAAAAGACTCTCCGGAAATATTTAAACCTGACGGCGAACTTAATCTGAGCTAGTAGTCCTGAAAAGCGGTTATAAATATATTAGCAGGGGCTACACATCTCCATTGCAAGTTAGCCCCTTTAGTATGGCATAATCAGCCTGTCAAGGCGTTTGTCAGCGTCCTCGTCCGCCCCTGCCGCCACCAAAACTTTTTTTACCTCCAAATCCGCCTTTGCCACTGTTAAAACCTTTGCTGCCTCCGAATCCGCCTTTTGTACCGCCATGTCCCTTCTTGCCGCCAAAACCGCCTTTGCCACCGGGACCGCCTTTACCACCTTGACCCTCAGTATCAGCAAGAGCTTCGCCCACTTTAAGAGTACTTCCTTTCAGCTCCTTACCATCCAGGCTATCGATTGCAGACTTACCCTCTTCGTCAGAATTCATCACAACAAATGCAAATATTTTAGATTGGCCATTATATTTGCTTTTTGTAATTAGAACTGATTCGACTTCTCCGCTCTTTTCGAAAGCCTGTCGTATGTCATCTTCACTAATCTCGTCAGATAAATTACCTACATGTATCTTCATTCTTGTCTCCTTTAATTTGTGTAAAAGCAGCCGTCTTCTCTGTGTCGAATATTCTTAAATAATTATTGCATAAATAAAGATAACAGAACATTTTTGTATGTCAAACTGATTTACTATCAACTATAACACAACTATTAACTACTTTGCTGCACTCATTAAACAGACATGTGATATTAAAATTTTATTCTATTTTCCCAGCAGCATGAACCACAACATACCTGAAAACATAAATCCAAAACCGGTAAGAATGCCACCTGAGACTGCTCTTATCCACGACCCTGATCGGTAACACAATAATGCTATAATAGAAATTACAAACATGCAGTTTCCATACGTAATAATAACCCATACAGGAGTATGTGAAATATTCAGGGTACCGGTAGTATAATACCACGCTTTTGCAGGTGAGGCAAATTCTTCATACCAGGGAGGCAGAGACATTCCTAATACACTAACTATACTTACTGTAATCCACCGTGACCATCTCTCATGCAGTCGCAGAGATAAGTAGCCAAACTGAACAATAGTTAACCACCAACCAATTGGCATGTATGAAGGTGAGGCAAGCAATCGGAATCCAAAATAGTCAGTATAGACCAATGAACCTAAGTATTTGACATGAATCAAATCTGCCAATAATTCGACTACACCGGCAACCAGACCGAAAATCAATAACCAGGCTAATCGAGAACTCTGAGTCCGGTACCATCCCGCAATCAGTATACTGATAACAATCAGTGTCGTTACTCCGAAGGCTTTTGGATTTGCCAGCAGTGCTCCAATCCCGACACCTGTCAGGCTCAATGCCATCGAGCCTGCAATTATGCGGTCTTCCCTGTTTAACAGACTCAATACTTTCATGTTTTTTTAAGAATAGGACAGGTAGAAAAAATTAAATGCACACGCATATAGTCTGCTTATTCAGGAATGTAGTCAAGTCTGTTGAAGATTAGTTGGAGAACTATTCTGCTATTACTATCAAATGATCATCATTCTGAAAAATCACTGGAGCGAGCCGTTCCAGATCCTGCGGAGTAACTGCTTTCAGTTTTTCACCATATTGCTCATCTGCTTCGGGTGAATTACCTTCCAGTATTTCCATGCTTATGTAATACGCCTGGCTGACACGATCCATACGGCGCATGCCACGGCGTCCTAAAGCTGCATTGATTGTCTGCTGTACTTCCTCTGCATCGAAAGACGCCTCCCGTATCGATCGGATCTCAGCTTTAATACCGGAAACGGCTTTTTCAATATTTTCAGGCCGGGTACCCATGGTTATGTTGTACCAACGTGTATCCATATATTTAGGAAAGTTAGTGCCGATCGAATAAGCGAGACCCTGTTTCTCTCGAAGATTAAAGGCGAGCCTGTCGGAAAATATGCTGCTGAGTATGTGCAGTGCTGCTTGATCTTTCTCTTCAACTTCACAGGTATTCGCCACGATGATATATGATTGTGACTTACCGATTTTCCTGTGTACTGTTCTGCCGGTCTTACCGATCTCCAGTTTGAACTCCGGCGGGTGCCATCCTGCCTCTCCCCACTCACTGCCAAAGCAGGTTTTCACAAGCGTCATAACCTCGTCAATCGGCAGATTACCTGAAATTGTCAATACCAGGTTTGAAGGATTATACAGTCTGCTATGAAACGCCTTAATCTGTTCGAGGCTGAAATGCTTAATATTCTCTGGCTTTCCTGATGTCCATCCAATTCCGGGGTTGGTCACAAACAGATTGTCATACAGCATCCTTCTGGCAACTTTAGGTGTACTTGATGCAGTTGTGGTAGATAGTGAAACGACATTTTTCCAGGCCTGATCAAAAGCATCATCTGTCAATAGAGGCTGTGATACCATCTCTGCAAGCAGCCTGATACCCTCTTCGAAAAAGAAATCTACCACCTTCAATCTCATGTAAGCAAAACGCGGTGAATTGTAATAATCGTCGTAAGGTATACCCGGGTTGTCGTGAAGTTTTACTTCAGCACCGATAGATACCAGCGTATCGTACAGTTTTCCTTCAGGATGGTTTACCGTACCACCTTCAAGCAGCATTCGTTGTAAAACCTCTGCCATTCCCCATTTCTCTCTGCCTTCACACAGGCTTCGTCCTTTTGCTGCCAGATGTACACCGACAACACGGCTGTCATGGTTCTCTTTTACTACAACTGTCATACCATTTTCAAGTGTCTCCATATGGTATCCGTTTTGAGAGTGGCCTCCGGCTGATTCAGCATGTTTGAATGGAGGCGACATTAATGTGACCACAGGTAACTGAGTACTCAGGTACTGTAAAGCGGCGTTCTGAATCGATTCAGGGGTAACCTGCATTATGCTGTCCATGTATCCACTGAGAAAAGTGTATCCACCTGCAGCAAGATAGCTCGACTTCATCATTGCATAATAGTGCAGTTTCTCCTGCAGATAAACCTCCTGAGTTGCCCTTGATATGAGAATAGGTTGAATTTCTTCCATCGGTACAGGGTTGTTTGCCATGCCCTGAACGGCGTGTGTAATTAGGTCGACAACACGGTCAACATCACTGTCTAAAGGTAGATTCGCGGAGATCTGCAGTGTGGAGAAATCGCTGTTAAATGTTACGCTTGTATCGACTGAATTAACTAGGCCTCTATTGGAATCCTGCTCAAACAGGACGTCAAGGATTGAGTCTTTCTTGCCTCCAAGAAAATCTGCAACCATCTGTAGAGAAAAGAAGTTCTCTGATGAAGGTGACGGTAATATATAACCCATATTAAGATAGTGACGATCGTCAGGGAATTGTCCCATACCGTTCGCACGTGTGATCTTCAGAGTTTCCGGAGGTGTCAGCAAGACCTGTTTATGTTCAGGAAGATGTCCTGCAGCATATGGGCCGTACTTCTTCTTCACCAGCTCTACCATATCAGTTGTCGTGAAATCTCCGATAACCATTAACGTCATATTGTTAGGCACATACCAGTTATGATAATACTCCCGTACATCATCACGTTTCAGATGAGTAATCGTGGAGACAGTTCCAAGCACTGGACGCTCATAAGGTGTACCGGAGAACAGGGTTTTCGAGAAGTGGTTGTTTACCTGGGTAGATGGCCGGTCTGCACCCTTGCCAATCTCTTCAATAACTATACCACGTTCTTTTTCAAACTTTCCTGGAGGCAGGGTAGAGTTAAAAAGCATGTCCGCCTGGATATCCATTCCCTGCTCGATATACTCCTCCGGCATAAGGATCATGAAGTTGGTATAGTCAGGTCCGGTATGGGCATTGTTATAACCGCCATAAAAGTCCATCTCTTCATAGAGCTTCTTCTGGGTACGTGTTTTTGTACCGTTGAAGAGCAGATGCTCAAGGAAATGCGCAGACCCGTTTGTCGCTGCGTCCTCATTGCGGCTTCCGGTCTTGACGATCGTAAACGCGGTGATCATCGGACTGGCATGGTTTTCTATGAGTATGACCTCCATCCCGTTATCAAGGTAGAAGACAGAAGCGTTCTGAGTCTCACCAAACATAGACAAAGCCTGATCCTGCAACTCATCCGCTCTGCAAGTAAAGCAAAGTATTCCAATAAACAAAATATTTATTACAATAATATTTAAGAATTTTTTATTCATTTTTTAAGGTTTCTTTCTTTGTGTCCTTCGTGCCTTTGTGTGAGATTTTTTTGTTATTCTTTTATTTCAGTTTTTTTACTTTGCGCTCTCCCTGTCCTCGTCGCCTTTTGTCCGGGGAGCATCTCTGCGGTGAAAAGGTCATTTCTCAAGACTATACAACAGCTCAATCTCCTCTGCCCAGATAGTATCATCAATCGTCTCCAGCACCATGGGAATCTCGTCAAAGCGCTTGTCGTTCATAATAAAGCGGAACGGATCAACCCCCAGTTTTCCTTTTCCGATACTTTGATGCCTGTCCACGCGGGCGCCAAGGTCAGGTTTTGAATCGTTCAGGTGCATTGCGCTCAGATACTTAAACCCGACGATCTTCTCAAACTCATCCATTGTAGTCTTAAACGCCTTCTTTGTCCGAAGATCGTAACCGGCAGTAAACGTGTGGCAGGTATCCAGGCAGACACCTACTCGGTCTTTGTCATCAACGTTATCTATGATAGTGGCCAGATGCTCAAACCGGAAGCCCATGTTGGTTCCTTGTCCGGCGGTATTTTCTATAATAGCCGAAACGCCTTTTGTCTTGTCCAGGGAGATATTAATTGATTCCGCAATCCTCTTCAGGCAGGCATCCTCTTCGATCTTCTTAAGATGGCTGCCCGGGTGAAAGTTCAGCATTGTCAACCCCAGCTGTTCGCATCTCTGCATCTCGTCCAGAAAAGCGTCTCTTGACTTTTCCAAACCCTCTTTTTCCGGATGTCCCAGGTTTATCAGATAACTGTCATGAGGAAGTACATGCTCCGGCAGATACCCGCATTCCTTGCAGTTTTCTTTAAATTTTTCAATATTATCGTTGGTAAAAGGCTTCGCCTTCCACTGCCTCTGGTTCTTTGTAAAGAGGGCAAACGCCTTGGCGCCAATCGCCTTAGCGTTCAACGGTGCATTCTCAACGCCGCCACCTGCACTCACATGAGCTCCGACTCGTTTCATCCTTTGTTCCTATATATAAGCAATATATACGTCACAATTGTCATTCTGAGGTGTTAACCGAAGAATCTTTACTTTGTAACCTACTGAAATATTGGATTCTTTACTTCGTTCAGAATGACAGAAAAACGTAAATAATTCTTTTAAATTTATCAGAAAATATTGTACATTTAACGGGTTTGATTACAAGGTTTTTTAAACAGACCCGTGACTCGCATCTCGTAACTCGTAACCCGTTTTCCCTTGACTTTAATGATATATGATTTTACTATCACATTCATTCAACTTTTAAATCACAAATGCCTACCACATATAGTGATGTGGATGAGTTGTCTTTAATGAATGTTTATGCTTATACGACGTAAACGGCATGGACTTTCTTGCCAGAAAAATGATCTTTACTCTTGGAGTTAAAGATAAACAGAATAAATATGGGTGATAAGATTCTTTCCCAGTATTACTTGGTAGTTTTTTTTGACCATCTAGGCCAAAGAGAAAATTTACGAAAAATTACTGGACTTCCAATCACTGACACAGAAAAACAAGAGTTCAATGATATAATGAAAAAAAGTGTTGGAAGGGTATTGACTATTAGGGATACTTTCAAAAATTACTTTGACACTACAAACTCTTATGCGCCTAACTTAGACCTTGTCCGCCCTGAACATCGTGAGGAATTTGCGGCTTCTCAGAAAACTGATGTAAATTTTTATTGTATTTCAGATTCTGTTATAATAGCAGTCCCGCTTACAAGTAACGATGAAAATTGTACTGCTATTAATGGAGTTTTTTCTGCATTCATTGCTACATGTGGTATTGGATTAATGTCGCTTTCTGCCAAAGTTGCTATGCGAGCAGGTCTAGATGTTGGTATTGCCACTCAGATTGATGATAATGAAATATATGGACCTGCACTTGAACGTGCCTTTTATCTTGAAAGTAAATTAGCGGAATACCCTCGATTTATAGTTGGAAATGAATTGATTAATTACTTACGCTGGGTCGAATGCCAAAAGAGTACAAAAAAGCTTAGCCAAGTAGCAAAGGGACTTGCTAAGTACTGTAGAGAAATGATTACTCAGGATTCTGATGGTAGATATATGCTTGATTTTCTTGGTGACAAGATGAAGGAATCATCTCATGGTGTTATTAATGGAAAACTTGTAAAGTCTGCCTTAGATTTTGTGAAATCTCAATATGAAAAATATTCAAAAGAAGAAAATGAAAAGCTAGCATCTCGTTATTTTAGATTGCTGCTATAGTTTTATTCCAGAAAAGGTGTTTGGGGGCTAAATTACTAAAGGAGTTTTGGGTGAATAGGGTCAAACTTGATCTATTGACAAAATAAAAAAAGGGGCATAGGTATTTGACTACCTACGCCCCTTCATACAAATATCTGGTCACAAAGTCGTACCAGTTAATTACTTCGGCAAAAGCTGTCCGCGATAGTACCTTTCTGCGACTACTCCAGTTACTTTAACATTGTTTTCGTTATCGTCACATATCTCAAGTGTCACAGTATCTCCAACTCTCGCTGCTTCTTCTGTCTTACCATGTGTACCGCATTCCAGTTTTACATCCATCTTTCAATCCTCCTATATAAAAGATCAAAGAAATATTATTCCTACAATATTAAGATGTAGGTAATACGTTAAATATTATAAGGTAGTTTACCGGTATGCTATATGAATTGAGCAAAAGACCTGCCAAAAATAAACCTCGTTATGTTTTGTGAATGCATCTTTTGCTATACCACTTCAATAATCAATAATCCTGCTTCTTGCTGAAAGAACTTTTAACTTTCTAACTGCTGTTTGAGTAACGCCTTAAAAGTAGGTTTTTTGAAAAACGTTTAACCTCTTATAACTTTGGGTAGGGCTTATTTTTTTTTGAACTATTCTGAAATTTAGATGTTTTGAGAATCAATGCAACTATGATAATTACATTATAAAATGTCCTATATCAGCCAATATTCACCGTTTTGCTATATTTAAAAAGTGTATCCTATATAATATAGTAAACCGTAATTTTATTAAATAATTATTAAATGAAGTAGTAATAAATAAGTGGTCTATATATACCACTTTCAATATCTAATTCATCTGCACAGCAACATGTTTTTTTGCGATTAATGCGGCACCCAGGGTTCCCGCTATCTGAGGTTCATCTGGAAAGTTAACTTTTTTGGGTGAGAGACCTCTCTCAGCTTTTCACTATTTTCCTACCCCATCAAGCAAACCTTTCTTACCTTTCTTCTTATTATTAGATTGATTATTGTCTCCTTCTTTTGATGGCACTCCACCGGCCGCATCTTCCAGCCCTTGTAAGTTATCCCCAAGATCTTCGGGAGACAATAGATGACCCGGCAGGGG
>CAYTLC010000025.1:0-21005 GCA_964438395.1 uncultured Candidatus Scalindua sp. | reverse complement strand
ATAAGCTTTTGGAATCAGTTCTGATTTTGCCCTTTTCAGAACTCCAACATTGCGAATAAAACCTGCCAAACTACGGACAGTGTATGCACCCCTGCTGAATCCAAAAAGAAACAACTCGTCTCCCGGGTTGTAATTATGAACAATAAAGCGGTAAGCATCCTGTATATTTTTGTCGAGTCCGACCCCAAACGCACCACCGGTAAGTTTATTAACATCGGTCCCCACTCCCCAATCATAGAACACAAATTGAGGTTTTCCATCAGTTGCAACATCCTTTATAGATCTGGAAAGCTTAAGGACATTGGTAGCTACTTCGTCTTCCGGACTGTTCCATGTACCATCCGAACAAATAATAATTCTCCTGGACATAACAGTTCCTCCTTATGTTGAAAAAATATAATATTTGCCAGATCCCTTTAGCGAATCTTCACAATTTAATATTTATCTAAATAGAGTAAGGTAGCATTAATATATTCTTCCACTACCAACCACGCTCTAAATATAGTTTGGAATATGGGGAAAACAGAACTTTACAATACAGTAACTCAATTAGCTGAATAATCTTTTCAAAAGCAATTTAACAGATTAAGTCAATTTGTTCAGAGTTATAAAAAGCAAAAACGAAAAGCGACTTTTCGGTTACACGTTTAGAAACTGGTTTGTAAACCTTGTTCGTAAGAAATGATTCTTTGAAAGTAGGACGATTACATTAAAACATGTATTTTTTATACCTACTTTGTACTTACTTATATAATGTGAACGTTGATGTATAGGAAATATTTTCCCGGTTGTCAATATTTTTTTTGTTTTACAAACACTGTAACCGTTTTAATTATACAACGTTATGACATTTTAACACGATTTACTAATCTTCGCTTTCTATCACTCCTAGGCATTTCACCCTTTTGCTTAAAGAGATGTTACGAAACTATGATAAAATCTTTAATTCTTCATAGAACAAATACCATGCCACTTTCTTTTTATGTATAGCAGAATTATAAGTCCATGTTAGTCATGGAGTTAAATGGGTGGGGCAGATATCAGGACTGTTTTTTGTTATAGATTCATTACAAAAAATGTTATAGATCTATAACAAAAACAGTATAAAGCGTTAGTAGGGTCTTCAGCCACTTTATTATCATCTTTGACCACAAACATATACATTTGTTCAGAATTTGAGAACAAAACATATACCAAATATGACGGCAAAGTGATTTTATGATTTATACCAGATGGTACACTCAGTAAGGTCTTGTTATAACAGCTTTTACATCTTAAAAAGCTATTCACATTTATATACAATTTATAGCTATATGGTATTAATCAAGGAGGTGCAAGTGTGCCATGACATAATAGTGTGCAAGGACAAAAGCGTGCAAATGGCACAAACATGAGACTGCCAGGGACGATTGCCGTCACACTTATATTTTAGATTGTTATATTGGTATAACATACACAGAGATAAATTATGAAAATTTTAAGTAGGTAATGCGTTATTTAGCGTGTATGTTTCTTGCCTTTGCTGTAGAGCAAACCTTGATAAGCGGATAGTAACAAAGAAGTACAACCTGTCATTATATGACACTAATATGAATTATGGAGAGTTTATACCAAATCGTCCTCACTCTTATCTTCTTTCTTTAGACTTCTTACTACACTGATCGCCTCAAGTATAATCCAGGCAGAAAATGCAAGCAGGAACATTGACAATATACTTAATATCCAGTTTCCTGATTTAATAAAATCCTTCAAGCTTAGTATCATTGCCGTTGATGTCATAATAATAAGGAAGATAAGCGGAATTAATGTATACAAAATATTTCTACCTTTTCTATAAAGATACACAGTCAAAACCAGTAGCGACAGCCCCGCAAGCATCTGGTTTGTCGCTCCAAAAATCGGCCATAAACGTTTCCAGCTAAGACCCTCTCCCCCAAAGATGAGGATAAGCGGTGTAAAGGCGGCAATCGCTGCTGCCACATACCTGTTCGTTAATGCTTTAATATTGTATATTTCTCCCAGCTCACTTGTTATATATCTTTGAATTCTGGTTGAAGTATCAAGAGTGGTAGCAGCAAAGCTTATGACGATTACGGCAATCAGTGTAGTACCGAAACCGTCAGGGAGCATAAGTCCTTCCTTAAGAAAATAGGCGCCTCCATTAACAAAAGCCCCCATCTTCGCATCCATACTTCCGGCAGAGCTCCAACTTGAATAGTGGCTTTTCCATGCGGCAAGTGTTGCAAATCCGGCTGTTGACGCAATTACAGACATCAAACCCAGTGAACCCTCTCCAAGCATTGACCCGAAACCAATCATTCTGGAATCTTTAAGATTATTAAGTTGTTTAGATGTAGTACCGGAACCAACTAAACCATGAAATCCGGATATTGCACCGCAGGCTATTGTAATAAATAGAAATGGAAACCACGGTAAGCCTCCCTCAACTTCAAGATTGAGAGCAGGCGCAACCATCGGAGGATGTACTATGAAAAGGCCCAGATACATGATACCCAATCCAACAAAAAGCTGTTGTGCATTGATGAAATCTCTTGGCTGTAGCAGCATCCAGACAGGAAGAACCGACGCAATGAAGGCGTATACAAATAGCAAGACCACCCATGATTCTACCTGGCTACCAACAAATGACGGTAAACTTATTGGAATATACGTACCAAGATATATAAAAGCGTAGAGAACAAGCAGTGCTATTATTGACGGGATGAGAACCCCAAACCTTGATCTGTAAATTATGATGCCTATAGTAACTGCAATTATTATCTGAATGTTAACGGGTAATACCGTAGTTGGGAACTGTGTAAACAGGGTTGCAATAATATATGCAAATACCGCAATAACAATCCATGTCAGGAAAAAAATAATTGTAAGGAATAGTGCGCGTGCTCTCTTACCTATAACTTTTCCTGTCAAATCACCGATAGAGTGCCCTCTATTCTTCGCTGATATGACGAGACATCCAAAGTCGTGAACAGCGCCTAAGAAGATCGTACCAAAAACTACCCATAGGAGTGCAGGCAGCCATCCCCATATTACGGCTATTGCAGGACCGACAATTGGAGCAGCACCAGCAATTGATGTGAAATGATGCCCAAAAAGAACATACTTGTTTGTGGGAACATAATCTATACCATCCTTAAATTCATGGGCAGGTGTTACAATGTTTGAATCAAGTTTATATATCTTGTCTGCAAGAAATTTTGAATAAAAGAAGTAACTTGCAAAAAAACAGGATAGAGAGGCAATGGCTAGAATGGCGGCATTCATATATATATTAATTATCTATATAATTCTGGAATTTAATGAATGAGGAATTTTTACTTAAAACGGTAATTTAAGAAACATGAAGCACAGGAGAGCGATATGCAGACAGACTGCAGAACCATTTTGACACAATACTTTGTGGATCCCTGTCAATCAGACAGGGATCCACATGAAAAAAAACTTAATTATATTTTGACAGACAATATTAAGAATCAATACCGAAAACCCATTATATCATCCGTTGCGTACACGTTGAACAACAATCTTCTGAACGCCAAACTTTAGTGCTTCTCCGTGACTTGGAAACCATACATCAATGCGATTGCCCTTTATGGCGCCACCAACATCTTCGGCCCTGAATATAGTGTCAGGAAACCCCTTTATCCTTAATCGACTGCCCAGCTTTATAACTCTTCTGTCAACTGCAACAGTTCCCCATCGTGCCCTTTTACCTGACGCCGTAATCCCATACAATTCATCAGAAGGATCCTTATCACAACATTTCTCACATGAACAGTACGCAGTTGCTTTAAACACCTCGGCGTTCACTTTGTTAATGAAGAGCATACTAGATAGAAATATAAACATACCAACAACGAACACTGTAACAAACTTCCTGGTACATAATAATGCCATACTTCCTTTTCTTCCAATCTCCATTTGACAACCTCTTCTTGAAATCGCTTGCTTAAAGTACCTAACAATAAGCCTCCTTGCCTTGTCATTGAAACTCTAAATGCAGCAAATTACAGAAACACTCAATACTACCCTTTCCCTGGTAATATTCCCCTCTCTACCATTTGATTTAAGAACTTAATAAATGGCAAAAGTAAATATACAAAAGACAGATTGCTTACGACAGATCAATAAAAAAAGCCTTACAACCAAGACATTAATCACAACATCTTTGGTAGTAAGGCTGTCTTTATCAAGACCCTTCACTTTGCGTCTCGTGATCACTCACGATTTGCCCTTATCTCGACGTAACTATTATTATATTTTAAAAGAACTGTCAGTCTATGCGATATTATTGGCAATCGTCATACAAAAAAAGCCTTACTGCGCAGACATTAGCTTAGAATATCTCCCACAGTAAGGCTATCTATATTACGGCCTTTACTTCAATGAACGTAAGAATGCTCATTAAATTTATGCCCTTATTATAAATAAGGATTTTTCTGTGGGTGAGTATAAATCAAACTAGAGGCATTCTATAAAACGCATTGACGAATGTCTAGAAAAAACACGTATGCCATAGCGGCTAGTTTAGACCAGACGTAGTTTTATTCTTAATAAAGCGATGACAAATATTCCGTCAAATTATTTTTCCGATTGTCCTGCAAACACACAAGTAGCCCTTAATACATGCGTTACGGGATAAAACCATGGGAAAATGAAAAAAATATGAATTAACGTTCACTATGGATTTAGAAAACTACGTGTTAAGACAATTTAAATACCAATTTCATTTATCACAAATATAATTGGCATAATCGGACTATGTGGCATTTTAGCTATTGCAACATTATTTTTTGTACTTGCTTTATTATCAACCAAAATACGTGCATACTTCCAATCTAATGGCTCGGCGTCAAAAAGTCCGCAGATTCTATTCCTGGTTTTTTGGGAAGAGGTATCACCACTCTCTTCAACAGAGTCAATAATATCAATATTCATATTTGTAACCGGAGACCACTTAACATGATCACTATTTGACATCATACCGTCAAAATCATCCCGTGTAATCAGTATCTCCTTAACATTATCAATATCGAGCAAACTGGAATAAGCTATGTATTCATACCTAACTAAATTAACATTATTATTTTTAGACATATTTGCTTGGATTGCAATTTCAATACCATTATTCGACAACAGAAAGAAATATTCTTAAGATATTAAAAATTAACAACTTATACCAAGACAGGAAAATCTGTATTTGATCAAGGCAATAAATACTGGCTCATACACGCAATTTGTACGTTAAAAACCAATTCCAGGAATTTGATAGTTCTATATTTCTACGTACTTGTTGAGAAATGTTTTTTTGAGCCACAAAGTACTATAACTACGCTATTTACGTATTTAGCAGGAAATAGTAGATTTGAATTGAAGGTGTGTTATTATTATCAGCCAACTTAGAATAGATTGGAAGAATGGTTCAAACAGTGCTTTTTAGATATTTTCGTGTACCAGTATTCTTTTAAGGTCATGTAATCTGCTAACACACTAAGGAAGGCTGTGAGTACTATAATATATCTATTTTCAAATTCTGAATGTTTATATTACAGAATTCTAATACCTTATTTGCAATTTCCAGCTCTTTGTCAATATAGAAGTGATCACATTCGCACTTTATGTCAAGTATCTTAGGTTCTGATATATTTAACATTCCTCTCTCGGTCTCTTCAAGTGAAGAAGCAAAGTCATTATCTGCACAAATGAACAGCTTTGGTTTTTTGCAGTCGTTTAGAAATGCAGTATCAAATCTACCAAAAGGAGTAGAGATTGCAGTAAACGCTCTAACATCAGTATTTTCTACGCTCAGCATCATCGCTACTATTGCGCCAAATGAATATCCAATTATAAATATCTTTTTTGTACCAACTGCTGATTCTAAATAGCTGACTGCTGAAACAGCATCCACTATGGCATCGGAACAGTCATCATTGTTTAGAATAGTTTCCCAATACTCATATACCTCTGCGATATTTCCAAGCTTACTTTCACTGTTACCAACGCCACGATAATTAAACCGTAACGTCGCAAAACCGTTTTCTGCCAACACATTACTTAGCGCCGTAATAACATTATTTTCCATATCACCCCCGAGATGAGGATGCGGAGGACACAAAAGCACCGCAGGAGGGTTAAGAATGTCTTCTTCATACGACAATACCCCCTCCAATTTCAAACCATCAGAGTTGAAACTAATCTGTTCTTCAATCATGTATTATCTGTTTTCTTGTAAATGCTAATTAACGAAAAGGTAAAAGCGCCTCATATCTTTTTGCCCAAGGATCGCTACATAATAGAGAATGAGGTACAGCACATATGGCATGAGTTGATATATAATACGGACAACGAAAGTATCAAATGTGTTACAAACAATAGAGATTAGCTTTACTAAAAGGAAGGTTTTGATAAAAACCATACACGGTTGTCACTTCTACGGAAACTTACAGTGCCAAATGATCGTGCATTATCATATTCATACTTCCATATCTCCGCATCTTCACTATAATGAATATCAGTAGGGAGACCCAGTATATTTTCAACCTGCTTTTTAGTAAGATAATTTGGCACTTGTGACCACTTGTAAATAATCTGATTCTTTGTTGGCCCTGTTGAGGTAGATGAAGTCTCAGTCATTGCACATCCAATAACCAACATTATTATTACTGACAACAAAATATTTTTCAATACAATCACCCACCTGTCCTTTAGACTATATTTTAATTTTTCGTATTTTACTTCGTATTAGCTTTCTGTCAATAGAGAATAGCTTGAAAGGTAAATTAAATTGCAGATCTATTTCTTAAGACTATCGACCTCCTTTTCAAGGTTATCCAGGATTGCCCTGGAGAGATTAAAATTGTGTGTACCGTATCGTGACACAAGATCAACTGCAAAACCTGTTTTCTCTAAAAACCTGTCCATATCCACCCGTCCCACCGCTCTCTCCTGCATGTCCGGACCTACGTCGATTCTCTTGACATCATCGTCAACCATCAGCTGCACACGAAGGTTGAACTCTTCCAGTCTGTCTCTGATAGATTTTGTCCAGGCATTGTACAATTTCCCATAATCTCCATTATGACACTCTATACAGTGCTCCTCAACGTCCTTGAATCCCAAACTCTCTTCACTGTATTTATGACAGTCATCACATTTAACAGCCCTGGACATCATATCCGGTATTGGTTCAATCTCTTTTAGCCCTGTCTCTCCCAGCAAATACGCTAAAGGCTCCTTGTGACATCCGACACACCCTACGTCTTCATCAGAGACGTGGTGGCATTTACTGCAATTGATATTGTACTCAACCATACCTGCATCACTTTCATGGCTTATTGAGTGGCAATCTTTACATGACAGATTATCATCCTGATGTTGAGTGTGAGTGAAAGATACGGTCCACGAGAGGCTATCCCTCCTCTCCGGGTCTGCATTGAAATTCCTCTCTACATCATCGGCATGACATCTTGCACAGAATTCTGGAGACCCCGGTCTTTGTGCAGATATAACAACTAATGTAATACAGCATATCACTGATAGAATTGTCACCAGGGACAGTAACTTGACTACCTTCTTATCTCTTTTTCTAATATTTTCCAGCATAATATATTTTCTGCCACGAAGACACTAAACTAAGAAATTAATTTCCTAATAGATAATGTCCACCTTAGAACTACTAATTCGCATTCTTTAGAAGCCTGAAGGCATTCCGCTACATTTCAAATCTTCAACTGGCAACCAGCAAACCCTCAATCCATCCTTGCATTATCCAACTCCATCTCTATCTTTGCAAACTCTGTTCTATCTACTCTGTCAAAGTTTGTTCTGAAAAGAATAGCCTCCAGACCTTTCATTCCACTGTTTTTATCCTTCAGATCAAAAATAAAATTGACTCTCCTCTTCTCTCCGGGATTCAACTGTGTATTAAGCTCAACAAACATACTCTCCCGTTTAGATTTGATGACAGTCCCCAGGTTATCTTTAAGGTTGATCAGTAAAAGAAGTTCTCTGTACCCATATTTCCCGGTTGGAATGGAGTGGCTTACATTAATATTGGTAATTTCAACATTACCAGTGATCTGATAATTACCCTTGTTTATTCCGGTAAATTTCAACTCTATAAAGTCTCTATTTTTCTCTATTGCACTCAGCCGGGAAAAAGTATGTGCCTTTCCTTCCTTTCGCACATGTATCTTCTGCCACGGTTCGTTCTGTATCAACTTGCGATTAACAGCTGGCATATGGCAGTCTTGACACGTATCTTCACCACCCCCCTCAGCATATGCCAAATACTCCTCCATCGTGTCTCTATGGCAAACCCCGCAGAGCGCACTGGTTTTATACAACTTCTCTCTCTTTTCAGATGGATGCGGAGAGACACCCGCATGCGGGCCGGCAAGTGTACAGTCCACAGTAAGATGACAAGCCTGACAATCAACACCGTCCGCAAGCTTATAAGATCTTGCCACTATCGCTTCCTTTGATAAACTATCTCCTGCTTTATCAGCTGACTTATCATTCTGTGATTTAAATATCGACTCCGGCACATGACAGCCAAGACAGAACTTAAATTCATAGTTATTTGTAGATCTCTTAAACGCTTCATTGGTGTAGCTGCTTGAATGTGACGACTCTACCCATTCCTTATAAATATCAATGTGACATTCACTGCACTCCTTTGACCCAGGAAACTCTTCCCCTCTCTGAACAAGTTCAGGATGAAGGTTCTCAATTAATTTACATCCTGCTGATATGAATAGAATTGCAACTATTGACAGTATGGCTGATATGCGCAGAAAAGTCTTTGTGCCGGAAATGTTATGTTTCATTGTCATTGTATATATTTAATCATTCCCAGTGCGAGGATCATCAATAGATTCACTAAGACTATTGAGAGGAATACCGGCTTCTTCCATAACCTTCTTTCACTGTTTCTATCAAGAAATGGTACTCCGATAAAAGCTATGGCATAGAGTGAAATAATAAGAACGTACAACACCTTATTATCGATCAAACCGGATATGTAATAAAATGGTAGCAAAAACCACGGCGGGCTGTTTTCATGTGAAATAGATTCATCAAGAGAATTCTGAAAAGATTCTGGCAGGAACAAAACCCCAAGCATAATGGCACTTATTAAGAGAAATGTTAGCAGGGTGTGCCTGAGTATCTCATTTGGAAAGAACGGCTCCAGCTCCTCTTCACATCTTCCATTGCTGTAGTCTACCATATAGTCAAATATTCTCTTATAATTGTTTACTTTACCAAAACATAAAGGTAGTTATATTTCCTTACAACGGTTCTGAAATGCCTGTTCTACGCACCATCAGGAAATGAAAACCCATAAAAACAGACATAAGAAGTGGTATACACGCGATATGTAATGCATAAACAGCACCAAAACTACGTGTGGAAACAGTGTTAATGCCCTGATCCATGACATTATTAGCCGGCAGCAGAGTACCGGTATAACATAGGGTTAATGTTAATACCAATAGAGTTGCACCAGAAACCCAGTGCAACTCCCTTGGTTTCTTGTAGATCCCCTTAAACAGTATCCTTAACATGTGAGCAAATACAAGGGTTATCATAAAGTGAGGAGTAACGGCATGTACCTTCTGTGTTAACCAACCATAAGGGAGCGCGTGTCTTATGTACTTAATACTGTTAAATGCTTCACCGGGTGAGGGAACATAGTAAAACACCAGGAATATCCCTGTACCCACCTGAACCATAAAGGCAACCAGTGCCAACCCACCCATGCAGCCGAACCAGCTAAGCTCCCTTGGTATCAACTTTTTTGTTATGTTCTTCTCTATTATATCCTGAAGGCCAAATCGCTCATCAAACCAACCCTTACTACTGTTCGCCAACTTGTCATTATTACTGGTATTATTCATACTAAATCTACTCTTTGTTATTCACGATACTCTTTAATTTCTGCTTGTTGGGCGTGTATAATCTTCTCCTAAAGAGCATGATGTAATACACATAGACTATGAGGTCATTTAACACTCTCAGTCTCTTCCTAAAGCCCCAAACCGTAGAAGCGGCAATCAATGAAACCAGCACAGAACCGATTATATCAAACAGAAAATGAACGCCACAAAAAACCCTTGAGCCGCCACTAAACAAACCGAAAAAGAACAGCAGGCAACCAATTGGTACAGTTGATCTGTAATATAATAACATAGCAGCAATTGAAAGCATAACGGTTGTGTGATCAGACGGAAACGACGATTCAGGAACGTGATAAACTAATTGTGTACCTATATCCTGCGTAAACGGACGTGGGTGGAAATAGAAAAGAGTAATAGAACGATTTATCAGGATACCTGATATAGAAGAATAACCGGCAGCCAAAGTATAATATTTTCCATCTTTCCTTAAACTGAACCATAAATAAAACAGAACTGTTATGAACAAATACGGTGAATACTCGGCAACATCTATTGCTATCTTATCTAATAATGCACTCTCCCCTGCAAATCTATTTATGTCAGTGAATAATTTAATATTGTTTTGATCAATCAAACTATACTCGCATTTTTCATTTGAGATCTGACAACCATTATTGAAGCAGATTCTTTATTACAACACGTCTAATGCACTATTATTTCTTATTTTTTTCAATATATCCCAAAGCGTCATCAAGCACATCAGTCAACTCATCGATATTATCTTTATTGATTATAAGGGGTGGTTGAAAGGCCAAAACATTTCGGTTGCTCCCTGTCTTACCTATTAAAGCCCCTTTATCTTTCATATATTCCAGGATCATATCTGTCTCCTGTACGGCAGGTTCTTTACCCTGATTGACAAGCTCTGCACCAAACATCAACCCTCTTCCTCTGACATCACCTATTATCGTATATTTCTCCTGAAGCGTCTTCAACTTCTGTTTAAGATATTCGCCCATTGTTTTTGCATTATCAACAAGATTATATTTACGAATTACTTCAAGTGTAGCTAGTGAAGATACGCTTGTAACAGGGTTTCCACCGAAAGTAGATGCTCCCGGCCTCTTATAAGAAGATGCGATCTTATCAGTGGTTATAAATCCTCCAACCGGAGTCCCATTAGATACTGCTTTGGCAAACGTCATAATATCCGGCTCAACACTCGAATGTTCAATGGCAAACATCTTGCCAGTTCTCCCGAAACCAGTCTGAATTTCGTCCGCAATAAACAATATTCCATACTTATCCAATATCTCTTTTACTACTTTAAAGTATTCATCAGGCGGTGTTATAATACCACCATTTCCCTGTATCGGCTCTGCAATAAATGCCGCAACCTCACCGGATGTAGATGTTTCTATTACCTTTTCTACTTGCCTTGCGCATTCGAGATCACAATCAGGATATTCAAGCTTGAAAACACAGCGGTAGCAATAAGCATCTGGCACAAAACTGATACCTCCAACAGGGTTTGAATCTGTTCTCCAGAACTTCAATCCTGTCACGCTCATGGTCAATTTTGTTCTTCCATGCAAACCATTATAAAGCGAAAGAAATTCATGTCTGCCGGTATATATTTGAGAAAGCAGTAACGCGCCCTCATTAGCTTCTGAACCGCTTGCACAGAAAAAACTTTTTTTCAGATTTTGAGGAGTTAGCTCAGCAAGCTTCTCAGCAAGATCTACTATTGGCTGAGTTAGATATATCGTTGTTGTATGTTGAAGTGTTTTGACCTGTTCACATATCTTATCTACAATTTCAGGATGGCAGTGTCCTGCGTTTAAAACAGAAACACCGGCATAGAAATCCAGATATCTTTTCCCGGAATGATCAAATACATATTGCCCCTCTCCTCTTACCATCTGCACAGGGTCCTGATAAAAATGGTAAACACAGGGAATCATAAATTCATTCTTTTTTCTAATAATTTCCTGTGGGCCAATATATGATTCTTTATTCTGCATCACAGTTATTTACCAATTAGAAGAAGAAACTCCTGGTTCTGTTTGTATGGTATCCATTCTGGCAGTTTATCAAGGTTATCTATTTGCCACTCTTTGCCGATCGCTTTCCGTAGATATTTAAATGCATCTGCTTCTTTCTCAAGTCTGGCATTAGAAGCGGCAAGATAGTAATAGTCTTCTCCCCAAATCCTTGTTGGTGGAAAAACACCACGGCTAAGATCCAGTGCTTTCATATAAGACTGTTCTGATATCGAATAATTACCAAGTTTGTAGTTCAGAAGCCCAACATACCTGAAGTATTTAACACGCATATTGATTGCTAATCGAGATGGATCATTTTCCAGCATAGTATTCACTTTATTCAACTGATTATGAGCGTCACTATATTGTTTGTTTTGAGTGAGGCCGTATATGTAAGGTACCTGAAAATAGACGTTTTCTGGATAGTGTTCTGCAAGCCATTTAGAGTTAAGGTAAAACGCGTCCCAATCTTCCTCTCCGCGATCAGTTCTCAGGAGAATCTTTCTCGCCTCCACAGAAAGTAATAAGCTATTGTCACGGACAAGTCCCAGCTGCCTGATGCCTTCGTCCTTATCACCCGTTGATGCACCAAGCAGAAATGATAATGCTTTTACAAATTTAGGCATAATAGCAGAGAAATAGTTATATATCCCCAGACCAAGATAAGCATCGTGATATTCCTGATCTTTATCTACAATCTTTTTCATCATCTTATATCCCTTCTTGCCTTTCCAGAAAGCCTTCCACATTTGACCGTTCAGGATATAAAATCTTCCAATATTACCGGTTGCTCCCCCTATACAATATTGAGCGCCCTCATCATATGGGTTTTCCTTTATCTGTTTGCGGGCAAGGTCTATAGCTTTGTTGTTCAAAGAAAGTATCTGCTCTTTCAACCTCTCTACCTCATCCTCTGTTTCATTATTAAGGTTTTGAAACATATTTAGATAAAGTCCAGCCTTAAAGAGGTAAGGCTTCGGGTCATCCGGCCATTCATTTATAGCCTCGTCAAAAACAGCTTCAGAACGTTCTATATCCATTTGATAAGACAGCCCCATTGCCTCTCTTATCTTTTCAATTATGGGATTCTGTTGCAGCTTTGCACTTGCTGCTGTCTCTGCGTTTGCGCAGTTGCTCAATACAATGGCAAGAATTATAAAAGAGAGCAGATTAATAATAATTCCGAATTTTCTCATTTTCAGGTTATCCTTTTGATTCTGTAATATGGTTAAAAGCTATAAATAAGTATATTTTCAGTAATCTCATCATAAAAACACAAGAATTTATCAAGTTCCTTCTAAATTGCTAATTTGCCTGAGTTGCGGCCTTCATAACCTCCAAAGTACTCCTTGAACGTGTCACATCCTGAGAATAAGCACATAAGCTCAGCCCCTTTGGAGATCTATCTACCAGATCATTCCACTCCGCTTCAGGCAAAGGGTAGAAGACCGTCGGGTTTTCCATTAACAGATCCATACGTTTGCGATATTGATTAACAACCGTTTCCACCAGATCATCTTCATAGTACTGCGCTTCAATTCTAAACGTCTCAACATCTGTCATCAGAAATGAATTCAGGTAAGGCAACACACACAAATCTGATGCAAACATAATATGATTCCTGCAATACTGGTCTACTTCTATCGTCCTTATCTCTCCCTTTTCATCTTTAAGTGCGTAATTAATATAACGACAAGGTAATCTGCAGCCACTTTTTGCATTTGTTTTGGTAACAAGCATTGCCGGCAGGCAATGTTCCAGTAACATACTGGGAAGAGAACCGTGAACAATACTCTCTACGGGAATGTCCGAATGTCTTGCCAGTTTATCAAGATCATTGAATGACGATTCGATAGAAGAAGTTACTCTCTTCACTCCTAATTTTTCAAGCATTTTAACAGAATCTGTATTCAAAATATTAAATGAAAAGTCAGCGAATATGTCCAGATCAAATTGTTTAGCACAATGTAAAGCACCCAAATTATGCACAAGCACACTGTCTACCCCAACACTCGACCCTACATCAAAAAGCCATTCAATCTCTGACAATTCACGAGAGCCGCAAATACGTGGCGTCCCGTATGCAAGCTTTCTGCCCATATCATGCGCCATTTTAATCGCATCCTGCAAATGTTCTTTTGTCCACCCTTCTCCTCTAACAGGTGACACCTCAGCTCCCAAATAAACGTAATCCGCTCCGGCATTCAAAGCTTTTTTAACCGCATTTATGGTTGAAACCTTTACGGCAAGCATCTTTTTGTTTCTTGTATTATCATTATCAGTCTCAAAAGGGTTTTCATCCAGATCCTCAGGAGAAAGATTCTTTTCTACTGCTCCACGGCTTAAAAACAGAGGTTCTTTGCTACCTGTATAATCAAATACGTTTGATGTTGCATGAGAAAAGGCAAGTGAGGTTGTGAAATCTCTTACTCTCTCTTTATACATTTCCTCGAAATCTTCTATCTTATGCCAATACGTAAATGGTGAATGTAGATAATCATCAATAGCTTTTCTATATAACGTTATAATTGGCCTGAGAAAATCTTCATGACGCATCCTGCCCTCTATCTTAAATGAACTGACTCCGGCCTGGATCAGTTCTGGTATATGCTGGAACATACACATGTCCTTCATGGCAAGTAGATAACCATCTGGCAAGTCCCCAATCTCTTCACCGGATTTACTTTCTACGATACTATATTTCCATCTACAGGGTTTCATACATTCACCACGATTCGCACTTTTACCAAAAATAACTCCACTGGAGTGACACTGTCCACTCTGACTGACACACATATCACCGTGAACAAAGTATTCTGTTTCAATATCAGCCTTTTCCCCTATCTCCTGTACTTGATAAAGGGCAATATCGCGAGAAGTAATGATCCTCGATATACCTAATCCTTTTAATTCAGTAGCCATCTCTACACTATGCACATTCATCATTGTACTGGCATGCATCGGAATATCGAGCTTCATTTCATTAACAAGATTAATAACACCCAGATCATGGACGATTATCGCATCTACTTTAATATCCTGAAGATATTTCAAGTAATCATATAGTCCGCTCATTTCAGCATCACTAATAAGATTATTTACTGTCACATATATCTTTACATTTCGCTCGTGCGCATATTCAACTGCCAGCGCCAACCGCTCATCTGTAAAATTAAAATCAGAACGATGCATACGCATATTAAACCGCTTCCCCGCAATGTATATAGCATCAGCCCCTGCTTCTATTACGGCCACTAATACCTCCCATTTACCGGCCGGAGCAAGTAATTCAACTTTTGTCTGTGACAATTTCATATCATGACCTTTCTCATAAATTAGCCAACTCTTTCTCACCTTTTATAAAAGGGGATTCATATATTAAATCTTTGTTTAGTATAATCCTGTTTTTACCGTTACTTTATTATTCTCTAAAAGTTCCGGGTTTCTGACTCCATCCTGAGTAATTCCGTAATCAACCGCCGTAGAAGTTGGAGGTATACGAACCGCCCTGTCACGCTCAAGCATATTTGGTACAAAAAAGCTTTCATCCAGTCGGTGGAACACGACCTGACCCTCTTCTCCATAATTAACGAGCTTTGACAAACGCTCGCTTCCTGACACATTATCATCATCCTTTTCAACCACCTGCACTATCATTCTTGGTCCAAGAGGAAAGTAATCAAGATCATAGGTAGATAATCCCTCTATTTCGAGACATAGGCCAAAAAGCGTGTTGCCATATCCTGAAATATGAACTGCATTTGGAAAGTTTTCCACTTTGAAACGCTTCAATGCTTCTTTACCTATTGAAATACCACCATAATGTACACCTTTTACTGCCATACGCTTTTGATCGCTCATTCGTAAAGCTAATGCCTCAAGGACCGGAGGAGTTGTATACAAGATCTCTATTTCCTGCGTCTCTATGATATCCATTGCCTGATCCAGTACGTGCTCAAGATAACGTTTACTTCCGATTGACTCAGGTTGCATTTTTTTTGCCCATCGTGGATCAAAATCAATAGAGAAGGGATCCATACTCCCCATTCTCATTGCAACATGCCCTACTGCTTTACCAATTATGTGTGGACCACTTGGTCCGATCCATAACCAATTACCTCCTACTGGAAACCCCCGCTTTTTTGCAATATAGACAAACCAGTCAACAAATACGGAGAAGAATTCATCCATTCTGTAAGCAGTCACTTTAGGTCTTCCCGTGGTACCAGCAGTCTCTCCCAAGACAAACATATTTTTCCTGTTCATATATACATTCGGGATGAAATGCTCAATAGGATACTTCCGTAGATCATCTTCGCACATTGGGCCGAGAATCTTAAGATCATCTAGAGTATTTATTTCCTTTTTTGCATTAATTCCCAACTCTCTCTCTTTATCAAGCCAGTATTGGCTTCCATAGGCAGGATCAAAGTGCTTGGAGACAATTATCTGCAACCATGCATTAGTCGACAAGCCAAACCACTTTGAATTCTGAAATTGAAATGAATCCGTTTTGTTTAAATTTAACATTTTGGTTTAAAAAGCAAAATACATGAAGGTAATATAAACAGGTCCGATACCAGTGCACTTACCATTGTTATGGCGGTCAGCAAACCAAAATATTGAATAGCCTTAAAGCTTGACAGACAAAAAACAAGGAACCCACATGTTGCAACAACAGTAGTGAAAATTAATGCCCTCCCAACTCCGGAGAGTGTGCGTTGTATTGCAAGATAATGGTCACCGTCTTTTCTAAATTCTTCCTTGAATCGGTATAGAAAATGAATTGTATCATCAACTGATATTCCTATCGCGACACTCGCAATCATGATTGTTGCAACATCCAGATTTATGTCCATGTATCCCATAACGCCCAGTGTAATTGCGATCGGAATCAGATTGGGAATCATACTCATCATGCCAATCCTTGACGATTTCAACAGCAGTGCAATACAGGTGAAAATCAAGATAAATGCCAATGTAAATGTCTTAATTTGACTCTCAATCAAATACCCCTGCATATCCATAAGAAGCGGTACTATGCCCGTAATAGCACAACTAACACTTAATGGAAAATTTTCCTTAATAAATCCTTCAATATCATTTACTATCATCTTGTATCTAGACGAACCTACGTTCTTCATTCTTACAGAGACACGTCCTTCGTTGTAATTTTCCGTATAAAGACTGGCAACTATACTGTCTCCATGTAATGACGCCAACTTTACATAATCAATTGCCTTATCCTTTGTCACCACTGGACTATCAGGGTTATCTTTATTTAGCAACCTGTTAAGATATTTTACATAATCAACAACAGAAACACTCTTGGTTACCTCAGGTATTCCTTTTAGATATTCCTGCAATTTCTCTATTTTCAAGAGAACATCGGGCTGGAATACGCTTCCCATATTTCCCGCATCTACTACTATGTCCATCGGAATTAGTCCCATTAATTCCTGTTCAATGAGTTCCGTTGATCTTGTTATCTCACTACTCTCAGGAAACGACTCGAATATACTGGATTCTGCATCAATCTTTGTGACTCCATAAATTGCGACACTAACGAACACTAAACTGAAGAAGAAAACATATATCGAATTATTCTTAACAAATTTTCCAATTACCCCGTAGACACCCTTAAATCCCTGATTGATTGAACTATGTTCTTTTTGAATATCCATGAAGGGTCTACTCATCCATTCAGGAAAGAAAGACAACATGCCCGGAACGAGAGTTATGCAGACAAAGAATGACATCATTATTCCTGCCGCCATAAAGATGCCTGTAGCTTTTACCGGTATTACATCACTAACTACCAGTGATAGGAAGCCAATTGAAGTTGTAACACACGTCAGAAAACATGGCACATATATATATTTGACTGTTTTCAGTATGCTCTCTCTCCTATCTCCAGAGAGCATAACTTCCTGATAAAATCTGTTAAGTATGTGCACTGTAGTAGCCAGCGATATTATAAAAACCAAAGGTATAAGCATCCCTGACACCATATTCATCTTATTATCAAACATAACAAACAGACCCATTGTCCATATAATGTTAATGCCGATTGTTATTGCAGGGATCAGTACACCGGATATATTTTTAAAAAGTACTAACAGTATAATGAGCGCCACTGCAAACATTACTGGAGTAAAAGTTCTCATGTCCTTTTGAGACATTCGATCCAGTTCAGTATTCACTACTGATGGTCCTGCCAGAAAGAAATCCTTCATATTATTTTCAGCTTCTACAACCCTTAGTATCTCCCTGGTCTCGTTAACCAGTTCTTTTCTTGCTTCTGGGGATCCCTTTGCCACAGTTGCGATAATTGCAGTTGTTTCACCATCGCTTGATATGACATTGTTAACGTACATGGGATCATCCAAAATGCTTTCTTTAAAAACCTCAAGGACAGGTCTTGCCTTGTTTCTTTTTAAGACCTCCTTAAAATACGGGGCTGACAACTTCTCCTTGTAAACACTTGCTAAAGAGATTACGCCCCTTACTCCCCTAACGGCATCCAATCTCATTGCTATATCATTAATCAGCTTAAGCTTTTTACCGTTAAAAACATCATCACCATCCATTGCAATTATAAGAAACTCATCATCCCCAAATTTATCTATAAAGTCGTAATAGTAATCAAGCTTCGGATCATTATGCTTTAACCAGACTTCAATGGAATTATCAGTTTTTGACTTAATTGCATAATATCCAAACAAACCGGTTAATAACCCTATCAAGACAAAGAAAAGAATACGATATCTGAGTATTATGTTTGCGATTCGTTCCATACTATAAATAATTAACAAGAACGTTCATCTTAAGAGCAATCATCATGTTTCCTGCTATCTTGACCTTTCTATTGAAAAAAGCTTTCTGCGGAGTAAACTCCCTCCTTAAAATAGACATAAATGTTTCACTATCCATTCGAAAAGTCGACACTGGAAGTAATTTCGTTTCATTAGATGAAGTACCAGGTAAAGAGCAATTTCTTACAACACGTTTCAGCAGTCCGAATTCAACCGCGATTGTCCAACTACCGCCATTGTCACCATCTATGTCAAATCTGATAACAGTATGAAGGCTCTCAATCTTTGGAAGTAAACACAAATTTACACGTGCAAAAATCAACCGTTCAAAGTATTCAACAGGGGTTATTTCATTTGTAATAGCTGGACGCTCTTTAAAGTCATCCGGTTTTATGTCAATTGATTGGTTACTTGTATTATCGTCCATGATTATCTACATTTAAATATTTTGCAATACTGCCAGCTTCTCTTCACCCCAATTATGATAAACAGCAAAATCTATTAATACAGCAACTAACTCTTTAGTCATAACAGGACAAATAATTCCAGTACCCTTCAAAGCCTTTTGAGTATTGCTATCGTTAAATCGCGACTTACTAAACAGATATGAGTAATAAGTCCTTGTCTGACGAAGGAACAGTTTCTCTACTGTATTTAGATTTTGCTTTTCAAGTTCCCTGTTAATCTCCAGATGCATACCTTTGATCTCCAGGACAGCCATTACCATATCCCTTAATTCACTTAGTCGAGGTGGATTTGGATTTGTAATATGAAAAATCCCCCCTATACTCTCTCTCATTTCTAAAATTGCAACTATAGCATCAGCAACATAATCGATAGTAACAAGATTAATCAAGGCATCCGGTTCACCTGGCATCCTGATGGTAGGATTGTTTAATTCTTCATTTTTATGCTTATCAATAGAGTTTTTAATATTGAGCAATACCTTCACAAAAAGGTAAAGGTTGTCAAATTTACAAGTAGCACCCGTTTTAGAGTCTCCCACTATAATACCCGGACGGTATATCGTATATGGGAGATCATTGCTTTTTGTATACTCAATCACAAGTTGCTCGGCAACGAATTTACTCCTTTCGTATTCATTATTAAAAAGAGGCTCGCTTACCATCCCATTCTCGTAAATTGTACCACTCTGTTTACCGGCCACATATGCAGTACTCACATAATGGAATCGCTTTTGTTTGCCTGAATTAGCAAACTGAAGTACGTTTTCAGTCCCTTTAATGTTAACGGCCACATGCTCTTCGTCTCCCTGCATTTCGAAATGAGTCACCGCAGCACAGTGAAAGATTTCATCTACTTCATTACACAGCGTTATGTATTCCTGTTTCTCTAATCCTAAACTACTGGACGTTATATCACCATCAACAATTTCTACATTATCAGAAAATAATTTATAAATGCATTCATCATTATTCGACCTCCCATCAGCCACTCGACATTGTTCCTGTAAGTATTCGTCCAACTGATCCCCAAGAATCAACTGTTTAACCAGATCATCTCTGCCAAATGACATTTGAGAAGAATCGGTAATCCTTCTCCTTATTAACAACCTTAGTTTACAACCGGATACTAAAAGTCTCTTTACAATTGCACTACCGAGAAAACCTGTTGATCCTGTAACTAAAATTACTTTTTCACTTTTACCCATATTAAATTGATTCCCTCCTGTTGCTTATACCGAAAAATCTCATTTACAATTTACTTTCATCTGGGTCGCTTCACGAACAGCTGCCACTATATCAATATAGCCAACCGGCTTTTGTAATAACTTGAACGACTCGTGAATTATAGAAGATACAGAAGATAATGTCACATTACCGTCAGTAACGATAATAACCGGCAGTTTATTATCTATAGCTTTAATTGCAGAGAATATCTGTACACCGTTGAAATCCTCTGGTTGCATATTGAAAACAACAACAGCAAACTTTTCATTCAGTACATGTTTTATAGCCTCGCTGGGCCTGGACGCTTCTTGTATAACAAAACCCTTTGATTCAAGCACATATCCTAAATTCCATCTGAACAACTTGTCCGGATCACAAATAAGAATTTTTTGCATTTTATATGTTCACAAAAGGTATTAATATTTAGATTCTAGTTAAATACTCTAGTTTATAACAATATCCTTATGCTCTCTTTTAAAGAATAGCTCCGGCTCCTCTTTCCCCGTGAGAATATCCTCAGTGATGAGATATGTA
>CAYTLC010000024.1:19743-21023 GCA_964438395.1 uncultured Candidatus Scalindua sp. | reverse complement strand
TATGTAATTTTTGACAGGAAGGTCAAGTAAGTATAGAAATTGTTACCGCTCCCGTCACAGCCAGAATGCACGTCAACATGGCTTGGAATGAGCGCAATTCTTCAAGCCCGCCTGTAATTCTCACGAAAGTAGAAAGCGATTAAGAGCCATGTATACCTTTCTTGCCACAGCAAGCAAGTGAAACACGTTGTAATCCTTCTAACTACCCTAAACGCATATATTCCTAATTTATTGCCAGTGTATTGACAAATGATATTTTTAAGGTAAAATTTACTAAAGTACTTAAAATTATTTGTATTGATATTATATATAAATCAGTAATAAGGAAGCATTTAGAAAAAGGAAGGTGGACCAATGTTAAATATTTATAGAAAACTTATCATTTCGTCAGTTGCTTTACTTGCATTTGTTGTATTAAGCTTTGCAAGTAGCGCAATTAACAAGGCACAAGCAGTAGATTATATTAAGAAACCGTCAGAAACCCATCATCAGTCATTTGAACCGTATGAAAATCCAATTGTTATTCCCGATCCAAAACCCAGAGGTAAAGTTGTAAGGGTTAAAGAGATTACGACATACGATGTTGTAGTCGATGAAGAGAAGGTAGCTGCAAATCATGTCACCATGGATGATCTTGAGCTTATAGAGGTGAAGGATAAGAAGGATATTAATTTCCACCAGGTAGACTGTTATTTCTACGCAAAGGTAAAGCAGACTCAGACAAAGTCAACAGACTATGGAGCAAGTACACGATGGAGAGAAGGCGAGCAATTCTGGCTGTCAGACGGTGGGAAATATGTTGAGTGGGAACCTTGGTCAGAATGGTATTCAGGTAATAAATGGTAATGTGTATAGCTGTTATTGTTTGAGTACAGTTTCCTGATCAGGAAGCAAATATGGTAGGCTGTCCACCTGTCCTGGATAAAATATTCAGGACAGATACTATCATTGAAGGGTAAGAACACATTCTAACACCTGATCAATACAAACGATTTGTTAATCCATCTTCTTAAGAGAAGATGACACTGTGATTAGTCGTCCTAGCGATCTTCAAGTCCACTTCGTTTTGTTTTGTATGATGCGAAGGATTCATCTTCTTTTGCAAGCCGGCTGATCTCCCTGTCTGTATACATAAGAGACATCACTCTGTTCATCCCCTTATGTGACATCAAGTTAAACTCTTCAAGCTTAACTTCCAGATCATCCTTTAACCACACCATCTTTTTACGTGTTTCGTCTTCTTCTATTAGATCCGGTTCGCCATTTCCCTCAATAAAAAT
>CAYTLC010000024.1:9982-19643 GCA_964438395.1 uncultured Candidatus Scalindua sp. | reverse complement strand
TGACCAAGCATTGCCTTAAGAGCCTGTGTCTCTTTATACAGTTCTTCATCTGCGATTGCCTTTCTCTCCATGGCAGCCCTATCAGTTGTAGAACAGCTTTGTATAATTACCAACGTAAAAACCGACAACAAAACCAGCCAGATGTTTTTCATACTGATTTCTCCATGTCAATGGATGAGAAATGTAAAATGGAATCTAAAGTGACAGCTATAATATCAAGGTACTTCTATATTATCAAAGATGTTTTGAATGACTTTTTCTGCTGTCATCTCTTCTGCTTCTGCTTCATAGGTTATGATAACTCTATGTCGCAGCACATCCATTCCTATTGATTTTACATCTTGTGGAGTGACATAACCCCTGCCTTTGAGAAAAGCATACGCCTTTGACGCAATAGCAAGGTAAATGGTTGCCCTGGGTGAAGCACCAAATTCAATGAATTCACCTAAATTAAGGCCGTATTTCTGAGGATCTCTCGTAGCAACTACCAAGTCTACAATATAATCCTTTATCTTATCATCAATGTAAATCTGATCGACTACCGAACGTAAACGCTTAATATCATCTGGCTTTAATACAGAATCTACCTTCATGCTTACGTCTGTTAATGCCATTCTGTCTAAAATCTCGCGTTCATCATCTTTACTGGGATAATCTACATTCAGCTTTAACATGAACCTGTCAACCTGCGCTTCCGGCAAAGGATAAGTACCTTCCTGCTCAATCGGGTTTTGCGTAGCAAGTACCAGGAAAGGATCTTCAAGCTTAAATGTCTCACTGCCTATTGTTACCTGCTTCTCCTGCATAGCCTCTAAGAGAGCACTCTGAACCTTTGCAGGCGCCCTGTTAATTTCATCAGCTAGTATAATATTTGAGAATATCGGTCCTTTTTTTGTAGTAAACTCACCAGAACGAGGATTGTAGATAAGGGTACCTATCAGATCTGCCGGCAGGAGATCAGGTGTAAATTGAAGTCTTTGGTACTTCACCTGAATTGCCTTGGCCAGTGTCATAACAGACAAGGTCTTTGCTAGTCCGGGAACACCTTCCAGAAGAATATGACCATTAGCCAGAATACCAATCAGTAATCTTTCTATAAGATGCCTTTGCCCAACAATGATTTTCCCCATCTCATTGCTCAGGTTAGAAAGAATACCGCTCTCTTCTTTAATAATTTCCGTTATATTTTTAATATCTTTTGATTCCATACTAGTCTGTACTCGTTATGTAATTAAAAGTGATTTATTATAACATACTCGTAAAATGGTTGCTACTAAAGATCTAATCTTCTCAGCTAAGCATCTCTTAAGGGGAATGTTTCTTGCGCGTCAATAGAAGATGGAAGCAATGAAAGAGAACTCCTGCGGTGACATAGCAAACAAAGGCTTTAGATCCTTTCTTCACGTTTGTATAAATTAATAGTGTTTGCTGGCTTACCGGAAACAATAATTCAATGCTAGAGAGCCCTATGAGCTTTTATTATTGAATCACTCTTACTACGCATGCTTCTATCAGATCTTCAATTTTGTTTTTATTCATCAGGTAGACAAAGTTTGTCTCTGAACCGGCAACATAATAATCATTACCGGCTTCTTTACCAACCAACAATGAAGCCTCGCCATCATCAAAACTAACGGTGATATTGAACTGTGGGCTATCAAGTCCATATTTCGATAAATTCTCATTTGAATACTGGACAATTGATTCTCCCATTAGCAACTTTAGTGACGAAAGAATTCGATCTGCTAAATTTCCACTCAATGGCATGATTTCCGGTTTGATCATTTGCCACACATGCTCTTCATTTTTCTGAAAAAGCAACTCCTTTGCAGGATGTGTTATATTAATAGATTTTGCATTTGAGGATTCAAAGCTAAACAGCGTCCTTGTGACAAGCTCAATACTGTAATCCCTGACATCTGTCCACCCCACCTGGAAAATCATATCCTCGCCATCAACTTTAGCATAGTAGTTTGTTTTATCTTTTCCTGGCTCCACTTTATTTCCGATCAATAGTGTCTTTGTTTTCAGCTTCTTTGGCTTTATCAGGTCATCCTTCGCACTAATCACTTCGCCGCTGTGTCCAGCCGCCTTATCGGCCTCTTCGTACGTTATTGACGCTTTTACCAGAGGATTGTCAAACCCATAATCAGCAGGGTTTTCTGCTGAAAGAGTCACAATCTTATCCGCCAGCAAAAACGAAAGGTTCCATACTACTTGATTGACTGAGTCCAATTCCGCTTCCATTGATACAGGGCCTGTCATTTTCCACTTCGGCCTGCGCATAGTAGAATCTTCAGTAGTCTCACATACAAGCGTCTTACCGTCCCTGTCGACAACTAGTTTCTGAGCAGTTTCCTTAGGAAATTCCATGACTAGCTTATCTCTGAATGCCAGATATCCTGCCTTGGCAATATCATAAAAATTTTCTGTCGGAACAGTATATACAGCATCCTCTCCGTCTCGTCTTACATAGCACAATCCGCCGTTTTCATCAGCATTACCAATCATGAATTTTACAGTTTCACCTTCACCGATCCTTCTAAACACTGAAACCTCGATTGGTGAGTCTGCTAATCCATATTTATCATAGTTTGCACCACTATCATCCACATATTGCTGTATCTGCAAATCTTTAATTTTTTCCACGAACTCTCTTACCGTATCTCTATCAGCCAATATTAGTTTTGGAGATTTGATCATCCAGTCATATTGCACTGTCTTTTCCATAACAAGGCTTTTGTCGGCTGATTTCACATCAATTTTTTCTATGCCGTAAGTGCCAATTGCATCAAACCTCAAGAGTTGCTTATCACGCAAATCGTTCAGTTCCAAATCCAGATCGCGCAGTATAACATCGTGAACAAGGAAAATGGAGCTTTCACCATCAAGTTTTGCGTAGATTTTCTCATCCAGGCGGTGACCCAAATGAAGGGTTTGAACATCTTTAGTAGTACCTATACTGATAGTAAACACAGGCTTGTCCAAACCGTAGTTGACAATATCTTCTTTACTATCAGATACAAAATCTTCTTTAGCAATCTCCAGGTCTTTTAATTCATCGAGAATGTCTTTAATTCTTTCTGTATCAGCACGGTCTGAAAGTGGTTGCGTTATCCACCAGAGCTGTTCAGCTTTAGAACAGACCACAGGATCATTTTCGCCGCTCTTAAGTCTCACTCTTTCTACAGAATGTTTATCATACTCAAATGCCCATTTGTTTCTTAGATCATTGATTTCCTTGTTTACTTTTTCAAGGAATTTAGTGCCAACGACTGAAACATCCTTGTCGCCCCCAGTAGTTATATACACTGTGTCTTGTCCGGCAGCCAACCTGTCTCCAATATTGACAGTATACCTGGTAACATCTCCGGCAGTTCCACCAACCATCAAACCCTTTTTAAGCCAGAGACTAACAACAAGACTCGGTGTTTCCAAGCCGTATTCTTTCAAGTTGAAGTTTGCTGTTTCACTTTCTTTAATGGTACCAATTTTCCTCAGGAATTCAAATTGAGCAAGAATCTCTTCCACCTCAGCTCTGTCCGCTCTCAGTTGAAGGGGCTCTACCATCCTCCATCTCTCATTATCCGTACTTTCAAGGACGATATTAACACCACCCTTTTTCAGTTCAATTTTATTAATCTGGCCTGGTTTGTAATCCGGCAATACCATTTGCTGTCTCTGTACCCATACATCTGTCCTATACTGTTTCTTGTCATACAGGAATATGTATGCGGCACCAATGCCTGCAACTATTAAAAGTATTATCGTTGTTCTAAATTTCATAGTTATATAAAGTCTCCGTTTATTATCTTCTTCTTCTCCACCAGACGAAGCCGCCAATTATTATCCCGATAGAAGGTATTCCTGCAATAGACAGCCAGAATATTACGGCTAGCTGCCCAGGCTTTACCATAGCTCTCCTGACGTCAGGAGCCTTAGCTGATATCCCTAACTCCTTTTCCCTCCGAGCCAGCCAGCTTATAGCATTTAAGACAAGGTCCTGGTTACCAGGTTTATCAGAAAATGTGTTTGCAGCAAAATCAGTATCACCGAAGACAACTATACGCGGTCCCTTTTTCCCTATATCGGCAAAAGCCTGTGTTGCATGTGGTGGTGCAGTAGGGTTTGGCGTCGCCTCTCTCAACTCCGATGCCACTGCCATAATTATCGGAGAGCAGATGTCTGAATCTTCATCATATTTCGGCCTTTTCTTACCTACTATCTCAGTTTCACCCCAGCTTTGATCAGGCGCCTGTATAATTCCTGTAGTCGAGAATGCCATTGTATCGCTCAGTGGAACAATGCTAAGTGCGCTTGAGCCATAAAAAACCGATGTCAGTTTTTTGATATCATTTGTTATCTCGTGGTCTAAGTACTTATTATCACTTATGTATACCTCCACAACTGTCTGCATACCGAAAAGTGGCATATTAACTTTGTTATAGACCACCGCATCGTCCCTGGCAACTATACCGTACTCTCCAAGCAAGGCATTTAAGCCGGATGATTTATTCGTACCTACAGTAGGCTCCAGCATAACCATCAACTTGCCGTTTTTAAGTTCACCTTTATCGTTTATCAGTCTTGCTGAAGTTCCCACATAGTCGCGAATATAGTTTGTTTCTTGTGTTGAGAAACTTTTTGTTGGACCTGCTATAAAGAGTATATCGCAATTTTCAGGAACTCTCTTCTGTTGTAATAAGTCAAGAGGCAGAACGTTGTAATTAGCACGTTTGATGGCACTTGCCAACTTTCCTAATCCGGCACGTTCAAAATCCCCATAATCTCTCTCTCCATGCCCTTTTGTAAAGTAAACGTTTGTCTGCTTTCCTCGTGTTACATTTACAATTGCTGATGTAAAGATCTCTTCGCCCTTAAACTTAAAAGGAAATTCATTTTCGATCACATCTTTTAGCATTACGTGTTTACTACTATCTCCGCAAGCAAAGATTATTGACCCCAATTCGACTTGCTTCTTATCCATTTTGAGCTTCTCTGCCAACTCTGTTATCTTCGTACCATCAAGCAGAGGGTTCAAGAAAGTGACCGTTATTTTGTCAGATAAATACTTATATTCTTCGAGTATATCTACGATCTGTCCGTAAAAACGATAGTCCTGACGTTTTACCAGAAGCGAGGTGACAAAAATTGGTTGATCTAAATTTTTCAGAATTTTCTTTGTTTTGGAACTTAACGAGTACTTTCCGGAAGCAGTCATGTCACAACGGTAATAATGCCTATCGTTTATGTAGCTGATAAAAACAAAGATAGCGACAGCGATAAGTATCATAAAAATGACGTTAGCCCCTATCATGGTTTTTTGTTTTTTTATACTTTGTGGGCTCTCTGGTGTTGTTACTTCTTTATTATTCAAAGACTTTTCTACCTCCATTTTCTACTCTCAACATTTCGTACTGTTATAAACAAAAGTAATGCAGTAAAGCTCAGATAGTAAATTACATCCCTGGTATCCACAATGCCTTTTGTAAAAGATGACCAATGGTCATAAGTTCCAATATACCTTAAAGCTTCGTAAAACCAGCCATCACCGTACTCACTTAAATAACCGATTACCCAGAGGATTATTAACGAAACTATACCAATCACAGCAGCAACAACCTGGTTCTTCGTTAACGATGACACTAACAAGCCAACAGACACAAACAACCCACCCATGAGCATCAGCCCTATATAACTGGAAAAAATCGGCCCGAAATCCGGATTACCAAAAATAGTCAAAAATAATACATAAATCCATGTAGGAAGGATCATCACAGCATACAGACTTAAGGCCGCAAGAAATTTTCCAAACACTACATCAAAGTCTGTTACCGGGGAAGTCATGAGAGTTTCCATAGTCCCGGACTTTGTCTCATCTGAAAAGAGTTTCATAGTAATTACCGGTGTAAGTAGCAGGAGAAAAAACTGGGTTGAATCCAGGCTACCCTTAAGAGATGCCTCCTGATGGATTTGTAAATTGCCAGCAAAGAAGAAACCTGCTGCGACGAGGAACACAGAAATCACAACGTACGCAATCGGCGAATAGAAGTAGGACATAATTTCTCGTTGAAAAATAGTATTTACGTTACGCATTGGCTGTTTCTTCCTCCGTTTCCGTAGTGGTAACTTGATGAAAGATCTCCTCTAGAGTAATAGTCTGTCGTTTCATTTCTCGTAGTATGTAATTATCTTTTACAATACAATTAAAAACATCTTCCCTTATATCTTTTTCACCATTTCCATTAATATAAAACTCATTTGCATCGTCCTTTTTTCTATAAGTCACAGATTCGACGGTATCAATGCCGGACAAGCTGTTTTTTATCTTTTCTCCATCTCCCTTTATCTCCAAAACCAGGTTTGAGCCTGTTTTCAACTGTTTCATGAGATTTGAAGGTGTATCCATTGCCACTATCTTACCCTTATTGATTATCATGACTCTATCACAGACCATTTCAACTTCAGGCAGTATATGTGTTGACAGCAAAACAGTATGCTTCTGTCCCAGACCTTTAATAACTCCTCTGATCTGTCTGATCTGATTAGGGTCAAGTCCAATGGTAGGTTCGTCGAGGATCAAAATTTTCGGATCATGGATTAAAGTATCTGCAAGACCAACTCTCTGTTTGTACCCTTTAGACAATGTACCAATGATCTGCTTCTGCACATCTGTTATCCCCGTCATTTCGAGGCAATATTCTATTTTTTTCCTTCTTTCTCTTCTAGGTATATTTTTAAGTTTGGCGCGAAACATAAGATATTCATACGCTCTCATGTCAAGATAGAGAGGAACATTTTCAGGTAGATATCCAATCTCCTGACGTACGTTTAGTGAATCGGTAAATACATCATAACCGGCTACAGTTGCGGTACCGGCAGTCGCTGGCATAAAGCATGTTAATATTCTCATAGTAGTAGTCTTACCGGCCCCGTTTGGGCCGAGTAGACCGACTATTTCGTTTTCTTTCACATGGAAAGAAATATCGTCTACTGCGTTCATATTTACGTATCGCTTCGTCAAATTTTTTACTTTTATCATGTGGGAAATCTCCAGACAATACTTTAAATTTACAAGCTTTTTACTCTCAACATTACTTCGAGAAAATAAGTTCCCTTAATCTTCTTCTGCTTCAACATCCCCAGTAATGTTAAGCTCACCACTCGCAAATTCTTCAAATGCAGCTTGAACGGGTTCACTCGAATCCGTCTCAACAAGAGTCGGTGCACCATCCATCAAATCTCTAGCTCTTTTGATTAAGATGGTAGTCAGGTGGAAGGTTCCATAGTCTTCTGCAGGTTTATCTACGTTATCGGTCATGTTGTTGAAATATTGAAAATAATTAAAACTATTATTTTTACCATGTTTTTTGTTTTCGTCAAGGAAAAACTTCATACATTTTAATATTAATGCCCCATAATAGGTTTTGGTTATTTATACACTTATAACTTGACTTTGCAGTTTTACAGAAGTATTTTATGTGAACATAAATAAATCAAGCAGGCGACATTGCGTACTCTTTCATTTCGCAAACCAGTTCCTTTAATGATATATATTAGAAACGTAATAGTTAATAGAGATAGTAAGGCCAGAATAATTGAATCTAAAACGGAGGGGTTGATATGGGTTTAGCTGGTTCGGCATTCAAAGATGTTGGGAAAGAGTTCCCGAGTGGCACTATATTATTTAAAGAAGGTGATGAAGGCAAGGAAATGTACCTGATAAACTCAGGCGAAGTCAAACTAAGCAGGAAAACTCCGCAGGGAGATGTAGTTTTGGCAAATTTAGGCTTTGGTGAATTCTTCGGAGAAATGTCCGTTATTACAAACCTACCAAGGACCATTACGGCTGAAGCTGTAACAGATTGCCGACTGAATGTCATAACTAAGGACATTTTAGAGACGTTAGTGGCAGGCAAACCTTTAGTCGCATTAAGCATTCTAAAGAAACTGATGTTCAGACTGGAAGGCGCGTATGATCTTATTGAAGACCTATACGTCAAACACATTAAAAATGATAAAAAAAAGTAGCTTACCTCAGAAATGAAGATCAATGAGAACTTTGTGCCAATGACGAAGAAATGCGTTGAACTTGAGGAGCTTGATGATGGTTGCATACTCTATGACACAGAAAAAGACGAAGTACACAGCCTAAATAGCACCGCAGCTTCTATCTGGATATGTTGTGATGGAAAGCATTCAGTAAAGGACATAGTAAACGTTGTAGAAAAATGCTTCAGATCCGAAAGTAAGATAGCCCCGAGAGACATAATAAAAATCCTCGAGGATTTTTCAAAAAAAGAGCTTTTAACTTCATAAGCCTTGTACCACCCTGGTATAAGGCCTTTTTATTGCATACAGATTGTTATGTACCTACTTCATTACAAGCTCCATTCACATAGGTTTTCCATACAGACAGGAAACAAGAAGCTGTCAGAACTATGTTCGCAACTCTATCCAAGCTCCAGAACTAAGCGCCACGGACCCGCTCATATTGTTTATTCACTGAAGATGAAAGATGATAACGTTGCCGGTACTATTTATGAGATCCTTGTAGATGGCAAAAACAAATATCAAACTAATATTAAATCAGAACTGTTTTCTTCACTCGAATGGATGGTTACGTGCAATGCATTATCACACCTTCAAGAGTTCTTTCAATTACACGCAGGAGCGGTCATAAAAAAAGGAAAGATCATACTTCTACCTGCCAACCATGGCCAGGGAAAGACGACGCTAACATTAAGTCTTACCCAGAATAACTATCGCTGCCTTTCTGATGATATTGTCTTGATAGAGCCGGAGACAAACAAGATAATACCTTTCCCACGAAGTTTTTTAATAAAAAACAAATCAATTAAAAACATGGCTGAAGCTCATCTAATAGATAAAAAGAGTGGATACTATTGTAAATCAGAAGATATCTTCTACTACAATCCTTATAACACTAATAAGCCATATATTAAAAATACAAAACCACTTACTATAATTGAATTAAAACACAGCCGCCGTTTTAAAAATGAACTAAGACCGGTCAACAAATCAGAGATGTGTATCAAACTGCTGAGACAGTCTTTTAATATCCACAAATACAAGCGCAGCGGAGTCACTATACTGACAAAGCTGGTCAGAAACAGCAAGTGCTATTCATTAAAGACAAATAATATCACAGATGCCGTTCGCCTGATTTCTCAAATATGAACGAACCAACCATTAAAAGATATATTACCAGGCTCCTGAACCTTAAGAAAGGTGGAGAGGGCATTGATGAAATATGGAATGAGTTAGAATCAGCAGGATGGAGTAATATAATCAACATTGCTCAAGAACAACGAGTAATAACATTTCTGTTTCATAAACTAAAACAACTCGGACTGGAAGCAAAACTAAACCAGGAAACCCTCCGGATTATGTCACTCAAGTACCAGGAGGGAGTGGCACGGAATGTTATCACCAGGCATGTGCTAAAGGATATAATTCGTTCATTTAATCAATACGGCATAAAAGCCGTCATACTGAAGGGTGCAATAAATTTTTGTCAGAATATTTATGAGAACTGGAATCTAAGGTCAATGGAAGATCTGGATATTCTCATTAAGGAAGAGGATTTTCCTGCTGCAAGACAATGCATGAAAGCTGCCGGGATACGTTATATAGAAGG
>CAYTLC010000024.1:0-9882 GCA_964438395.1 uncultured Candidatus Scalindua sp. | reverse complement strand
GAATTCAGGATATGTGCGATTTTGTGATGACATCCCAATGTTATAGTGAAAGAATAGACTGGGAAGAGATATTGCGAAGAGTAAGGAGAAATGATATTGAAGCTTTATTTAATTTTTACTGTTGGCAAATCAAGAGGAATCTGAAAACAGAACTGCCGCAACCGATAAACCATCTGAGTGATAACAGAATTGAGAGCTACGAAAGGTGGTACGATCAACTAAGTGAATGTCCTGAATGGCTTGATTCTGCAAGTGAACGACTCATGGCAATCCTGATCAAGGGTGGTAATATTACAACTCATCTTAGAAACTCATTTGATGTACTGGTGAAAGAGTCAGTCTTGAAAGAATCAAAAGAGTTCCTGTTATCTATCTACAGCATAAAAAAAGGGAAACTCCTGTTACCATTAATACGCACAATACACCTGTGCAGAGTCCTCTTCCTGCACATCATGATTATCGCCTATCTCGCGAAGCAACGCTTGAGCACACAGAAGTAAACCTCGTTTCCTGTCTCTTTTCTTCGCATCTATCCTTTATAATCATATTCTCTTTCAAAGAACTGAGAGCTCAAATCATCCACTTCATCCTGACCCAACCATTCCGAAGTGTCATTAAGGGCTGATTCTCTACACATAATAAGATAAGCCTCAATATGTTTCTCCAAATCCTCTTTTGTCAGCTCTTTCATTTTGACAATAATTTCACCCAGGAGCATGTTCTGATTCTGTCTTTGTATGGTCAGAGCTTCCTGAAGGATATATTCTGTAATATGCCCTTCCCTAACTAAATACTCGCCAACTTTCATAATAAATTTCCTTTTTCAAAATCAGTATTACTAAAATCTATCGATACATTACCACACCATTTACGCCTGAAAACACTTGTGTCAGCCACATTAAGCCTGAATAGCGGTTACGTATAATATAACAAAGGCTATTTCATCCAAGTCAAGCGGATATCTAGAGTCACCAAGTAAGCAGAGCCAGATTCCCATTTTCACGAGAATGACACATGATTATATTGAATTCCTATGGTAAACTTATACATACCTTTTCATATTTTCGTCACATTCTCAAAAAACTTTAGTAAATGCAAACCACATTAGGAAAGAGGTTAAAAAAATCTTTATATTGTTAGATTATTCTGCCCTCTCCTTTACGCTCTTCGTAGCGTTGTGTGAGACCCACTTCTAGAACCTTAAATATTGCAAAACACCCCCACTTTGTCATAGCAGATACGTATGAAAACCCGTTCTAAGCCACTTCTATCGTATTATAGGTATTTTCAGAAAATTACCTTTTTTGTGCAGACAAATGAGATTTCCACATACATTATTTTCGAACAAGACCAGAACCATCTCCCAGTTCTTGCCAAAAACATAAAACCAATAAGTTGAAGCTGGCATTTTACTGAAAAAGGAATGAACTTTGCGCATATTTCAGGGCAAAGGCGATTATAAATACGTGCGAAGCTAAAATCATAAATGGCTTGATACTCCAAGAAGTGTTTTGTTTTGTAAGCAAACATAGCAAGTAAATTTCCATAAATAATACTTTCGGAAGCAATTGTAGTATATTCAGTTTTTATATTACGAAACTTCAACTAATAACCTTACATGATATTATCAATCGAAAAAGAATTGCAAGAGAAGAACTCGTTCCTGCAAATACTCCACGCGGTAGCAGTAACAGCCAATAAGGCAGCAGGTATTAAAGACGCTTTTGAACCTATCTTGAAGGTTATCTGTCAACACACAGCATGGCCAATTGGCCATGCTTACGTCGTATCAAAAAACAACCCTGACTGTCTGGAACCCACAACTATATGGTACCTTGAGCATGCTGAACGGTTTGCCGATTTCCGTAAAGCAACAGAGACAACAACATTTGCGCGGGGAATTGGCCTTCCCGGAAGGGTATTCCGCGACAGCAAACCTCACTGGATTATCGACGTGACAAAAGATTCTGGTTTCCTCAGGGCACCATTTGCCAGTGCTGTTGGTATCAAGGCAGGTTTTGCTTTTCCAGTGATGATTGGTACTGAAGTGGCTGCAGTATTGGAGTTCTTTGGTAAAGAGGCGGTGAAACCTGATTATATTCTTCTTGGAATCATGGCGGATGTTGGTATACAGCTTGGACAGGTTATCGAACGCAAACGGGCAGAGGAAGAGCTGACGCGCCTTAATATATCTCTGGAGCAACGTGTAGCCGAGCGCACAGCGAAACTAAAGCGTTCCAATGACGAATTGCAACAGTTTGCCTATGTGGCTTCACACGACCTACAGGAACCATTACGGATGGTATCGAGCTACACACAGTTATTGGCTCGCCGCTACAAAGACAAACTGGATTCCGATGCAGAAGAATTTATCAATTTTGCCGTAGACGGTGCGAGCCGGATGCAGAATCTCATTAATGACCTGTTGGAATATTCTCGTGTAGATTCTCGTGGTAAAGCATTAGAACCTACAGACATTTCAATTGTACTAGATAAAGCGAAATACAATTTACAGATGGCCATTGAAGATAGTTGTGCAGTAATAACCTGTGATGATCTGCCGTCAATAATTGCAAATTCTACACAACTTATTCAGCTGTTTCAAAACCTCATAGGTAATGCTATTAAGTTTTGTGGAGAGCTCACTCCGCAAGTACATATCTCGGCAGAGCAACAGGAAAGCGAATGGTTATTTTCTGTCAGGGATAATGGAATCGGCATAGAACAGCAGTATGCCGATCGTATTTTCGCTATCTTTCAACGATTACATAAAAAGACAGAGTATCCCGGTTCCGGCATAGGCCTGGCTATTTCTAAGAAAATTGTAGAACTGCACGGTGGAAGAATTTGGATGGAATCTGAACCTGGCAAGGGTACTATTATATATCTAACAATACCAATTATTGAGAAGGGAAGACAGTTATGAGTATTAAGAACAGGGTAGCAGAGATCCTATTGGTAGAGGATAACCCAGGAGATGTACGTCTGGCAAAGGAAGGATTAAGGGAGAGTAAAGTAATCAATAACCTGCACGTTGTAGATGATGGAGTAGATGCAATGGCATTTCTTCGCAAAGAGGGCAATTATGCTGACGCTGTAACTCCGGATCTGATCCTGCTAGACCTGAACCTGCCAAAGAAGGACGGCCGTGAGGTTCTGGCGGAGGTTAAGGGAGATAAGGATCTTAGGCGAATTCCTATAGTTATTCTAACCACCTCACAAGCAGAAGAGGACGTGATGAAAACATATGACCTCCACGCAAATTGTTATGTCACCAAACCTGTTGACCTGGATCAGTTTGTAAAAATAGTGAAATCTCTAAACAATTTCTGGTTTGAAATGGTAACACTTCCAGAAGGAGACACATAGCATGGCAAAAGAAACAAACAAGGTTCTGCTGGTAGAGGACAATCCTGGAGACATTCGACTTGTACGAGAACTATTAGCCGAAGCAGATACCACTTTGCTTAGCATTGATTTAGAATGTGTCGATAGTCTCTCTAGAGCATTAGAACGTCTCTCCAGGGGAGGAATAGATCTGGTCCTGCTGGACCTTTCCCTTCCGGATAGCCAAGGGACCAGTACATTTGAAAAGGTACACTCTAAATCATCGTCAACTCCGATTGTAATATTCAGTGGCTTGAACGATGAGAAACTCGCATTCGATGCCGTAAAAAAAGGAGCACAAGACTACCTTGTTAAAGGACAGACGGATGGCAATCTATTAGTCCATTCCATACACTATGCTGTTGAACGAAACTTTGTTGAGCAGGCACTGCACGAGAGTGAAAATAGATATAAAAGCCTGGTGCAGTTAATACCAGATGTACTATACGCGCTTGATCCAGATGGTAAGTTTATTTTTTTGAATGGAGCTGTACGAACTCTGGGTTATGACCCAATGGATCTTGTTGGAAAACATTTCAGTGAAATAGTAGATACTGACAATGTTGATGTGGACTCCATCAACAGCTCAAAAGTCCTGCCAAAATACTTAGGTACAAAACATGATATTGACTCCCAACCAAAGCTTTTTGATGAAAGAAGGACTGGAGAGAGAAAGACAAGCAATCTTGAAATCCAAGTCAGAACCGGCAATAAAGACAGTGATGTTCATGGAGAGAAAAAGTGCATCAAGGATGAATCAGGAGTCGTGGAAGTAACTTCTTCCGGCCAATACAACATGGATGTAAATTTCAAAGAAAAAGAATTTCGTGGAACGATTGGCATTATCAGAGACATAACGGATGCAAAGAAAATTTTTGAGAAGAATAGGTTACTAACTCATGCCGTCGAGCAAAGCTCAAGTACTATTATTATCACGGACTGCTCAGGTACTATAGAATATGTCAATTCCAAGTTTACCCAATTGACAGGCTACACCGAAGAGGAAGCTATCGGGCAAAACCCTCGTATCTTAAAATCCGGCAAGACCTCATCTGAAGAATACGAACAGTTATGGAATACTATTAAGTCTGGCAGAGAATGGCACGGAGAATTTTGTAATAAGAAAAAGAACGGTGAAATCTATTGGGAATATGCAAATATTTCACCTATAAGAAACAGTGAAGGAGCTATAACACATTTTGTTGCAGCAAAAGAAGATATTACCGAGCGCAAGCAGCTGGAAGAGACACTCTTGCAATCTGAGAAACTAAAATCCATCGGAACAATATCTGCTGGTGTAGCCCATGAGTTTAATAATATCCTTGCCGTCATCTATGGGAAAATACAGATATTGGAAATGAACAACAAAGAAAACAAAGAATTAACTGATGAACTTGGGATTATTATGAAAGCAGCCAGTGACGGTGCTAAAATATCAAGAAGGATTCTCAAATTCACTAAAGCAGAAAAAGACTTCACAGACTTCGAACCTTATTACCTTGTTGATTTGCTAAAACAGTCTTTTGAATTTACCATGCCCAGATGGAAGAATGAGGCCCAGGCCAATAATATTAATTTTAATTTGGAAAAGGAAGGTATCAAGGATGTACCCGCCATATTGTGTAATCCTACAGAATTAAGAGAGGTGTTTATAAACATAATAATCAATTCCCTTGATGCAATGCCTGATGGTGGTACGATCACAGTGAAAACACGGTGCGTTCGGAGTCAGGAATTAGGCGAAAAGAAGAGAAAGTTTTCAAGCGCAGAACCCAAGGGTGATTACGTAGAAGTTACCTTTACAGATTCTGGTGAGGGCATGACGGAAGAAGTAACGAAGAAAATATTTCATCCCTTTTTCACTACAAAAAAACAAGAAGGAACGGGGTTAGGCATGAGTACAGCTTACGGTATAATAACAGGACATGGAGGTAAGATAGAGGTAAAAAGCAAGGTTGGAAAAGGCAGTACGTTTACTCTGCAATTCCCTACTACCACAAAATCAGTTGATCCAATAGCAGTTCCTGGACAGGAACAAGAAGCAAAAAGCGAATGCCGTAGTATTCTGATAGTAGATGATGAAAAGGATATATGCAATATTTTGAATGAATTACTTTCACAAGATGATCACAAAGTGAAGATTGTTAATAACGGTGCCGATGCACTTGAACTAATAAAGAGAGAGAGATTTGATCTTGTGCTATGTGATCTTGCCATGCCGGATGTATCCGGATATGATGTAATAAGGTGCTTGAATGAGTTAGAAAATAGACCAAAAATAGGCATAATTTCAGGCTGGAGTAATAGGCTCAAGCCTATAGATGAGGATGGGGCAAATGTCGATTTTATTGCCAAGAAGCCATTTAATCTTTCTGAGTTGAAAAAATTTATAAATGAAGCATTTAGATACAAATAAGAACTGTTAACTTTACTACCACACACATAAAGACACACCTGATAAGATTAATCACGACAGATTTGCCTATATGTTTGACACGCTGAAAATGACTGTAGCAAAGCTTGCAGATGTAAAATTTACTTGAATTTTCTGGCAAAGTAGCATACTATTATAGACCTGAAATGATACAAACCCACTAAAGTATCAATTATAAAGAGTATTACAGAATTGCCTCCCATTTCCCTGACCAATAATTTAGCCGTAAACAAAAAAATATATTTATATCGTATTTCTCATATAATTTTAACCCATACATTATAGAACAGGTTCTAATTATGAAAACAGAGTCCCGCTCAATCCTAAAAAACCTAAATCAAATTATCCTTTGTTTATTTATAGCCTCCGGCATCCTTCTATCAACTCTGGTTTTTGTGCAGAAAGTCTCAGCTGCAGGAAAAACCAAAGAATCAGCAATTGTATCACTTAAAGCTCAAGGCAAGCTGCAGAAAGCCATGGATTTAATTGATGAATACATTAATAATTGCAACATGAATGTTACTTTCAGCTGGGGGTACAATGAAAAAGGATGTATTTTCACATTAATGGGAGAATATACCAAGGCCATCTATGCTTTTCAGGAATCTCTACGCTATAGCGATGGAGCATCAGATGACTTTATTACCCTGTTGAACATGGGCAACCTTCAACATTCACTGGGTGATTATGCGGATGCTATTTCATATTTTGATGAAGCCATTATCAGAATGGACAACGATGATCCCAGGAAGTATTGGCTTAAAATGCATGTTGCATGGTCAGGCTTTTACCTGTCACGCGGTGACACAATGGCATTAAAACAGGTTTATAAAGAGGCTAAACCAATGCTCTATGCAATAGAAAACCACCTCAACTCATTCAATAAAGGGAAAGCATATTCTCTAGCGTCTAAAATTGCATATCAACTGGGTAAATATAAGAAGGCGATCAAATTGTCCAAAAAATACGCAAAGAAGAAAAACAGTGATTCCGCAAAGTTAAGCTTAGCTGCAAACCTACTCCATTTAGGTAAGGAAGTAGAAGCGGATAAGGTTTTTAGTAGCGTCAATTTAAAAGACGCAGATAAAGATCTACTGGCATTATGGTATTGGCTGAGCGGTGACGAACAGCAAGCGAGAAGCAGCCTGGAAGGATACACGAATGATGTCGAAAGGGAAAAAGCATGGGGTCACATACGTAATGATGAAATATTACCTTACGATATGTGGAAGGACGCAAGAGAACAGAAATGGTTTGTAAAACTGATTGGCCCTCTGTCTACTGACCATCCGAATGCCGCTACTTATAGAAACAATCTGGGAGCTGCATGGGAAGCTAAGGGGAGTTACGACAAGGCGATTGAATACTATGAGAATGCGCTGAAATCTGATTTAAATAACTATGGAGAGGATCATCCAAATGTAGCCACTTATAGAAACAACCTGGGAACAACATGGAAAGCAAAAGGTGATTATGATAAGGCAATTGAGTACTATGAGATGGCTCTGAAATCTGACCTAAATAACTTTGGGGAAGACCATCCAAAAGTAGCAACCCGTTGGAACAACCTCGGAGAAGCATGGCGGGCAAAAGGCAAGTACGACAAGGCAATTGAGTACTATGAAAAAGCTCTGAAATCTGACTTAAATAACTTCGGTGATGATCATCCAAATATTGCTGCCCATAGGAATAACCTTGGAGTAGCCTGGAGCGCAAAGGGAGAACAAGACAAGGCAATCAAATATCTTGAGAAGGCACTGGAATCCGACATAATAACCTATGGTGAAAAACATTCAAATGTAGCCACTTACAGAAACAATCTTGGAACAGCTCTGAATGCAAATGGAGAGTACGACAAGGCAATCGAACATCTTGAGAAAGCCTTATCAGTTATTCAGGTGAGGTTAGGCAGTGATCACCCCGACACAAAAACATTGAAAACCAACCTGCGTCTTGCAAAAGAAGTGAAGCCGAATTAGAAACAGGTTTGAAGTCTGCACCAACCCATCCCCGCCAGAATTACCACCAGACTGGCGAACGTACCGTTCGGTACGGTTGGGCACAAATCTTCAATTGAAACAACCCGGAAAATGGAAATACTAAATAATATAACGGGACAACATATCCTCATTGCATTTATTATCGGCATTTTCAGCGCCTGCTCTCTACCACTGGGTACTATTACTTCGGCATTCTGGAAACCTGGAGATCGAGCTATAGCATTTTTAATGGCATTTGGAGGAGGAGCTCTGCTAGCTGCATTAACGATTGATCTGGTTGGTTCTGCACTTGAAAAAGGCCATTTTCATATTCTGGCATTGGGATGTATTATTGGAAGTTTTCTTTTCATCGGATTAAACCATATCATCAACGACCATGGGGGATTTCTACGAAAAGCCTCTACAACTGTATATCACATTCGCCGTAAAGGCAGAAAACGTTTTAAACAAATTCTTTCTCATTTACGACGCATAGATTTATTCAGCAATCTTCCTGATGCAGAAGTTGAAGAATTAATCTCTTGCTTCATCAGGCAAGAATATCCCAAAGGAACAACACTTTACCAAAAGAGTGATCCCTGTAAAAATTTATATATTATTGAAAGCGGTAAGGTAGATCTCTTAGATCCTGAAAAGGATATGGCGTCCTTCTCCAATTTAGAAAAAAACGATGTTTTTGCTCGCATGGCTTTTTTCACGGGCTGTCCTCATGCCACAGTAGCAGTTGTAACCGCTAATGCCAGTATCTGGCTTATACCGAAAAAAAGCTTTGAAATACTCATTCAACATACACCCCACCTTGCTGAGAAGTTACTCAAACTATTAAAAGGAGATGAAGTTTCCAAATATTTAATTGAACGTCAAGAGATGTCACAGGAGGGTTCAGAAAAATGGTTAACCAGAATAACCCAGCACTACTGGGGTAAAGATATTTCCCAAAACGACGAGCAGAAAACAGAAAGTGAATTTAAGCAAATAGTAGAACAAATCAACCGAGTTCCTATTTTTCAGAAATTGCCATCTGAAGAAATAGATGCAATTGCACCGCTTTTCTTTCGTAAACAACAGCAGAAGGGATACACCTTTTTTCATCAAGATGAGCAGGCTGAAAGGTTGTATATAATTGATCACGGAGAAGTAGAGATGATCGACCGTGAAAGCAAAATGAGAATGTTTGTGACCTTAACCGATCATGATGCTTTTGGCAGCATGTCTTTCTTAACCGGAGCACAACACACAATGACTGCTGTAGCAGGCAAAGACACTACTGTCTGGATTTTACAGAAACAGGATTTTGAACGGCTCCTGGAAACCTGCCCTCAATTTACACGTGCAGTCGAGGAGTATATTAAACAGGATGAGGTCTCAGGCTATTTAACCATGAAGCAACACTTCGACACCAGCCAGGCCGCCCAGTGGACACACAAAGCTGTAAAAAACATGGAATCCGGAAAACATATTCCATCCGCGAAGGAAATGGTGAAAACCGTAAAGAGTCATACCGGAGCACCCGTTGCTATCTGGCTCGGTATCTTCCTGGATGGCATACCTGAGTCGCTAGTAATTGGCGCATACATGATCCATTCAAGTCATATCAGCCTGTCGTTAATAGCAGGACTGTTTCTATCAAATTATCCAGAGGCATTATCAAGTTCTGTAGGAATGCGACAGCAGGGCATGTCATTTAAACGTGTTTTGATAATGTGGACTTCCTTGATGATTTTCACCGGCATTGGAGCGGCATTTGGAAATATGTTTTTCGCTAATGCACCGTCAATACTCTTTTCATTTATTGAGGGAATTGCCGCCGGCGCCATGTTGACCATGATCGCAGAAACAATGCTTCCGGAAGCTTACTTTAAAGGAGGCTCTATTGTAGGCATCTCAACGCTACTCGGATTTCTGACCCCGATTTATTTCAAAACTATGGAATGACAGAAGAAGGTTCAGTTAAAGAATATTGTAGTGGAGTGAGCTAACTTGTTGCGTTTCATAATTAATAGAATATAATTAATATAGTGATAATGCTAAAAATGACAAACAGAAAGGAGAGGATAAAAT
>CAYTLC010000023.1:0-21832 GCA_964438395.1 uncultured Candidatus Scalindua sp. | reverse complement strand
ATATATTCAAGCCTTCTTCTTTTCCAACTTCTTCTCCCATGCACTTATCTGTCTCTTTACAGATTGAGGAGAGGTTGAACCGTGGCTTTTAAATTGTTTAATATAATTCTTCACACCCAGAACTTTATAAACATCTTTGCCAATCAAAGATGAATATTTCTTAAAGTCCTCCAGGCTTACATCGCTAAGCTCCTTACCGCTTTTGCCGCACTGGCCAACCAGTTTGCCGACAATCTCATGAGCCTCACGGAATGGAACACCCTTCACAACAAGGTATTCCGCCAGCACCGTTGCATCCAGGAACCCTTTTCTGCAGCTGTTCTCCATATTGTCAAGTTTCAGAGTTGTCTTGTTTATCAACTCTTTTAGGATAGAGAGACAGTTCTTTACCGTGTCGGAAGAGTCGAATATCGGCTCTTTATCTTCCTGCATATCTCTGTTATAGGAGAGAGGCAGACCCTTCATTAGCGTAAGAAGGGAGAACAGATTACCATACACACGTCCGCATTTACCTCTGATCAGTTCAAGTATGTCCGGATTTTTCTTCTGCGGCATAATACTCGAACCCGTACAGTAGGAGTCATCAATATCCAGGAAGTCAAATTCCTGACTCGACCAGATAATCCACTCCTCACAAAATCTTGTGAGATGCATTGATATAATGGACAGTGCAGAAGCGTATTCCAGGCAGAAATCTCTGTCGCTCACAACATCAAGGCTGTTGTTAAAAACAGAATCAAAACCGAGAAGCTTGCTCGTAATCTCAGGATTTGTATCGAGTGTTGTTCCTCCCAGGGCACATGCACCAATCGGAGATTGATTCAGACGCTTCATACAATCAGCCAGTCTCGTGCGGTCACGCTCCAGCATCTCTACATATGCCAGGAAGTAGTGGCCAACCAGTATCGGCTGAGCGTGCTGAAGATGCGTAAACCCTGGCAGTATACCATCCCATATCGGTTTGGCCTTTTTAACAATCTCCTGCTGAAGAGAGATAATAACATTCATTATTTCCTGAATCTGATCGCGGGCCCAGAGACGCAGGTCCAATGAGACCTGATCATTTCTGCTCCGGGCTGTATGAAGTTTCTTTGCGACATCACCTATACGCTTCACCAGGGCTGATTCGATATTCATGTGTATGTCTTCATGCTCAGCCTTGAACTTGAACTTTCCGGATTCGATATCCTTCAAAATCCCTTTCAAGCCTTTGATAATCGCATCTTTCTCCTTATTCGTTATCAGTTTACATTTCGCAAGCATCGTAGTATGCGCAATGCTCCCCTCGATATCGTATTTATAGAGACGACTGTCGAACGATATTGATTCTGTAAAAGATTCGACTGATGAAGCCGTCTTCTTTTTGAATCTTCCGCCCCATGCTTTTTTAGTTGCCATTGTTCTTTAATTCCAATTTAATTTATCATAATAAATCCTGAGGTAATATATCCAAAGGTGTTATACGTGTCAAGTTCTATCTACATTCCGGAAGCCATCTAAATCTCAATTACCCTTTAACTTAGAGCAGAAGGCTTTACATTATCAAGGCTAAAGCCATGAGTTACATACAGTAACCTTTTAGTAACGAAACACGGCTTCATAATTACAAAATGTAACTCATACCTTCAGGTTTGAAACGCTTATAATAAAAGGTTAAAGATTTTTTACGGGAATAAGACATTCACCTTGCATATAAAAAAGTAACATTTATACTCATTCATTATGAAGGTATTGGGCATTGAAACGTCAGGTTTAGTCGGAAACATTGCGGTTTGTGATGGCAATAAAGTTGTCGCGAAGAAAACGTACGGCAAGAACTTTAGCCATGGTAAAGAGATTGTTGCTTCCATTGAATTACTCTTTAACGAAATCAAATGGGAACCAAGTGATATAGACCTGATCGCCGTCAGCACCGGGCCGGGCTCTTATACTGGACTTAGAGTAGGCGTTACATGTGCGAAAACAGTTGCGTATGGATTGGGGAAGCCCGTTATTGATGTTCCGACGCTGGACGTATTAGTAGAGAACGTAAAGGATAATAACGCAAAGACTATCTGCCCTGTTCTTGACGCGAAAAGGAAGAGTGTATATGCGTGCATTTATGAGAGAAGCGGTAACGAAAGCAGGAAGAGTACAGATTTTCTGATTATCTCACCTGACAGTCTGATTGACATCCTGCCGGAATCAACCTTAATCTTCGGAGACGGAATAGCGCCCTATAGAGAGATCTTTTCACAAAAGAACCTCACAATAGTAGAAGATGAAAAGCTATGTATTGCTGACGCGGCTGACGTTGCCAGATTAGGCCTGAAAAGATATGAACAGGGTATGCGCTGTGAAATTAATGCACTTGCTCCACTATATTTGAGAAAATCGGAAGCGGAAGAGCGGCTTAAGGAGAGTAGTTAGCAGAATTTTACCTAACTACAGTTTTACTAAATGACATCTACTGCCTGAACATTTACTGTTCATCTACAGAATCAGCCAACACAACGACCTTATTCCCTCTCACTTCCATAAAGCCTCCACCCAGAGTCATTGTAGTCACTTTCTCACCGGGCTCCGTAATCTTAAACGGACCCGGTTCAAGTGATGTTACGAGTGGCGTATGATGAGCCAGAACACCCAGATGCCCGCTGGTACCATGGGCAACGATAGCTGTTACATCTTTGCTGTAGACTATCTTCTCCGGAGTGATTACATCTAAATTATAAGTACTTTCTGCCATTATTTTAAATTAACCTCGTTAACAGAGTGTTTAATTAATTTGATTATAGTGGAAAGCTATCTGCCAGAAGGACAGAATATTTATTCCTTAGCTTTCATCTCTTTTGCTTTTTCTACAACCTCTTCAATACCGCCTACCATGTAGAACGCCTGTTCCGGCAGATCATCGTGTTTGCCTTCCAGTATTTCCTTAATACTTCTTACAGTATCTTCGATCTTAACGTATTTACCTTTAATGCCGGTAAACTGTTCTGCCACGAAGAAAGGCTGTGACAGGAATCTCTGCAATCTTCTGGCCCTGCCCACTATCAGCTTGTCTTCTTCCGACAGCTCTTCCATGCCCAAAATAGCAATGAAATCCTGCAGGTCGTTATAGCGCTGTAGAACTTGCTGCGTTTCTCTGGCAGCATTATAGTGCTCATCTCCAACAGTTAGCGGATCAAGAATACGTGAAGTTGACTTCAACGGGTCAACCGCAGGGTATATACCCATTTCCGCAATCTGCCTGGATAACCATATTGTGGAATCCAAATGAGGGAATGTTGCAACCGGAGCTGGGTCTGTAAAGTCATCCGCAGGAACGTATATAGCCTGCATAGAAGTAATAGAACCCTTCTTGGTTGATGTAATCCTCTCCTGTAAGTCACCCATCTCATTAGATAGAGTTGGCTGATAACCCACAGCAGAAGGCATACGTCCCAACAGCGCTGACACTTCTGATCCAGCCTGTACGAAACGGAATATGTTATCTACGAATAACAGCACATCCTGCCCTTCAGAATCTCTGAAATCCTCTGCCATGGTAAGCCCTGACAGGGCAACCCTCAATCTCGCACCCGGAGGTTCGTTCATCTGCCCAAACATGAGAACTGTTTTGTCCAGAACTCCGGACTCTTTCATTTCAAGCCAGAGGTCATTTCCCTCTCTCGTCCTTTCACCCACACCGGCGAAAACCGAGAAGCCTCCATGTTCACTTGCAATACTTTTGATCAACTCCATGATAAGAACGGTTTTTCCTACACCGGCACCACCGAACAGACCAACCTTACCACCCTTTGCAAAAGGAGCCAGCAAGTCAACAACCTTAAGTCCTGTTTCAAAAATAGTTGTTACCGCTTCCCTCTCTTCAAATGATGGTGGTGGACGGTGAATCGGAAGACGTTTCTTTTCATTAACATCGCCAAGACCGTCAAGCGGCTCTCCAAGCAGGTTGAATATCCTGCCCAGTACTTCCTTACCTACCGGAACTGATATAGGTTCCCCTGTATCAGTAACTTTAATTCCCCTTACCATACCGTCTGTCGGAGCAAGTGAAACACATCTGGCAGTATCATTACCTATATGCTGTGCCACTTCCGCGATAAGATTGATATTTCTCTTTTTATCCTCAATCTTCAAGGCATTTCGAATGGGAGCCAACTCCCCTGGGGAAAACCTTACGTCTACCACAGGCCCTATTATTTGAACTACTTCCCCTTTTTTCAACGTAATTACCTCTCTTTCCTTACAATACTATTATCATTAATTTTTATGTTATTACTTAGAATCAATTTTTGATTTCTCCATCAATTGACTTCTTATATTTAAAACGCATAAGCATGAAGAATCGCTTACCACCGATCAGCCTGCCATTGCCTCTGACCCGGATATAACTTCCAGCAGCTCCTTGGTAATCGCCTCCTGCCTTGCCTTGTTATACATTTGAGTAAGATCACCTATTATCTCTTCCGCATTTTCTGACGCGGCAATCATCGCCATTCTTCGCGACGCATACTCTGCCGTTAATGATTCAAATATTGCCTGGCGCAACTGGCATTCAAGATATTTTGGCAGCAGTTTCGAAAAGATTGCTTCCGATGACGGCTCTAAAATGCAGTCTCCCTGCGGAGCCTTCTTGACCTCAGCATCTCCGGCGTCCACGTCAATATTTTCCAAAGGCAAAAGCCTGACATTAGCGGGATCAGACTTCATTACGGTCTTGAACTTAGTGTAAAACAGATGGATTTCATCATAGTTACCACCCTCAAAGTCTTCAATCATCTTTGCGACTATTTGAGAAACCTTATGATCTCCCGCCTTCAGCGAAGAGAGCCCTATCTCTTCTACAGTCTCGGTATAATACTCCCCGATCGTATATGGCCTGTTCTGAAAGAATATATTCCCCTTCTTACCCATCAAGTGCAAGGTTATCTCCTTATCGGAGTTCTCTTTTAGAAACTTAACAGTATTCTGAATTGCATTTGTATTATACGCACCGCATAATCCCTTATCAGAAGTAATCAACAGGACCATAATCTTCTTTACATCCTCCTTCGGCTCAACGAAATGTGCCTTTTCAGGAGTAGACCCGGTCAGATTACTCAGGATCGAAGTAATATTCTGAGTGTAAGGACGTGACGACAGCGCTCTGCCTTCCGCCTTCTTAAGCCGGTTAGCGGCAACCATCTCCATTGCGCGCGTAATCTGCTTAATGTTTGTAATACTTTTGATTCTATTTTTTATATCTTTGGTACTTTCCATAACACTTTCTTTATATGATTATTCCGTCAGCTGCTAACTATGCATAACGGAAAAACAAAACTATAGAAAAACTCGTTCTCAACAGCAAAACACTTTTATATTCGACGTAAAGCTATCGTCCATCTTAAGCGTTAAATGCTGTCTTAAATTCTGTGAGTACCCTGTTCAGATTGCCGGCAGTATCCTCTTCAATCACCTTCTTCTCTTTTATAGCCATAGCAATTCCTGAATGTTTGTCTCTTATTTCCTGAATGAACTTATTCTCAAACTCTTTTATCTTTTCAGTCGGTGTATCATCCAGATGACCGTTAATAGCGGCAAAGATCATTATGACCTGTTCTTCCACCGGTGCCGGTGCATATTGAGGTTGTTTTAATATTTCAATCAACCTTTCACCTCTGGACAACTGATCCTGTGTTGCTTTATCAAGTTCTGATCCGAACTGAGCAAATGCTGCCAGCTCTCTGTGCTGTGCCAGGTTAAGCCGCAATGCCCCGGCAACCTTCTTCATCGCCTTGATCTGTGCATTTCCACCTACTCTTGACACTGACAATCCAACACTGATAGCAGGACGAACACCTGAATTAAAGAGATCACTCTCAAGATAGATCTGTCCGTCAGTAATCGAAATAACGTTAGTAGGGATGTAAGCCGCATAATCACCAGCCTGTGTTTCCACAACCGGTAGAGCAGTCAGCGATCCGCCACCAAGTTCATCATTTAATTTAGCAGCCCTTTCCAGCAATCTGGAGTGAAGATTAAATATGTCTCCAGGGAACGCTTCTCTACCCGGAGGTCTTCTGAGCAGCAAAGATACCTGTCTGTAAGCAACAGCATGCTTGTAAAGATCGTCATACATAATAACAGCATGCCCACCTTTGTCTCTGAAGTACTCTCCCATTGCACAACCTGAATAAGGAGCAAGGTATTGCATAGGTGCAGGGTCACTTGCAGAGGCAACAACAACGATTGAATTCGCCATTGCATTATTTTCTTCAAGGGTTTTTATAACACCCGCAACCGTAGAAAGTTTCTGCCCGATTGCTACATATATACTGACAACCCCTGTATCCTTCTGGTTAAGGATTGTATCAATAAGAATAGCTGTCTTACCGGTCTGCCTGTCACCAATTATTAACTCTCTCTGTCCCCTGCCAATCGGTATCATAGCGTCGATAGCCTTTATACCTGTCTGTAACGGCTGTACAACCGGCTGTCTCTCAACAACGTTTGGCGCCGGACCTTCGACAGGTCTATTTTGATCTGAAACTATTGGTCCTTTTCCATCTACCGGCTGACCGAGTGCGTTAACAACTCTTCCGAGCATTCCCTCACCAACAGGAACTTCCACAATCCTTCCTGTTGTCTTTACTGTATCACCTTCTTTAATATCTTTATCGGATCCCAGCAAAACGCATCCAACATTGTCTTCTTCCAGGTTAAGGGCTATTCCAAATGTCCCGCCCGGAAATTCCAGCAGTTCATTTGACATACAGTCATCCAGCCCATAAACCCTGGCAACACCATCTCCTACCTGGAGAACGGTTCCAACGCTCTCCATCTTTAATTTGTCTTCGTACTTCTCAATTTCCTGCTTTATTATCGAAGCAACTTCATCTGGTCTTACAGTCATACCTCATATACCCCCACAAAATGAAAACGCCCTTAAGCAAAGGCTGTCTTTAACAAACTCTTTTTTAGATTTTTAAGATGGTTAGTGATACTTCCATCTATTATTTTATTTTCTATTCTGATTATCATTCCACCAATGATATCTTTATTAATTTCTGTCTCTATGTCGACTTTTTTCTTCGTCAGTTTTTCCAGCTTTTTAGTCAATTTGACAAGCCTGTCTTCGGTCAACGGAATTGCAGTTTGAACTGTTACGGGAACAATACCCCTTATTTTCCCTGCAACGCCTTTATATACGTCCGGCAGATAGTCCAGTATCCTTTCTCTTCGCTTATCAATAAGAACACTGAGGAGGTTCTTAACCCACTTACTGGAACACTGAGACACAATGACCTTATCAACGATGTCTTTTTTATCAGCTTTTGTAATTGCCGGATGGTATAGAATACTACGAAATTCCTTATTTGTACTCAGCAACTGCTTAATACCATCAAGATCTTTTTCTATATCACCGGTATCGTCATGTTTAACGGCCACTTCATACAGCGCCAGTGAATAACCCTCTATTAAGCTCTGTTGTATCAAGACAGTGTCCCCACTCCCTTAATAACATCATCCACCAATTTTTCTGCCGTCTCACGTTTTGTCGACTGTTTAATCAATTTGGAAGTTGAAAGGATCGTTAGATCAACAACCTGATTTCTAACCTCTGCCAGAGCTTTCTTCCTCTCCAGGTCGATGTTCTGAGCGGCCTTGGCTTTTTCATCCGCAACAGCCTGATTGGCCTCCTTCAGCATTTGGTCACCAACACTCTTGGCCTTATCTACAGCAGCCTGTATTTTTGCTTCAGCCGCTTCATCAGCTTTTACAGCTTTCTGCTGATAATCTTCTTTCAGCCTTGCAGCTTCAGCTCTATCATCTTCGCTCTTCTTGTACGTATCTTTTATCTCATCGGCCCTGGACTTTATTACGTCCTTAATCTTTCCGAAGAGAAACTTCTTCATTATCACAAGCAAAATCAAAAAACCGATTGCCTGGATGAAGACCATTTTGAAATCAACGCCTAGCGCGTCTAGTAAATTACCCACATTTATTCTCCCATGTACTGCTTTTATCTTAATGCACCAGTTCTATAAACCTTTACACAAATATGTTCATTATTACGCCAAACGTACCGCGAAAGGTTTAAATCAATATTAGTGCCCAAGTACTTTTAAAACAGCTCCTGTATCTGGCAGTTTTCCCATTAAAATAAAGGACAAAACCAATGAATAGATTGCCAATGCTTCGATAAATCCCAAACCGATAAACATAAGCATCTGAATTTTTCCGAACAGTTCAGGCTGTCTTGCTACAGCAGATGAAGCTCCGGCAACTGCGATTCCCTGGCCTATTCCACAACCAAAAGACGCAAAAGCCAGCATACCAATACCAATCGCTAAACATGCAAAATAAATCATTCTAAAAACCCCCTTCTTCAAAAATTATAAATGTTTCTCTCCAATTGACCCTGCTATGTAGAAGCTAGCCAAAAACGCAAATATAAAGGCCTGGAGTGATGCTAAAAGTAAATCCAATAAAACAAACGGAAAATGTATAGGTATAGGAATAAAACCCAGTAGTAAGGGAGAAAGTCCTATGAAAATTGACAGCACGGTGTGTCCGCCCATTAAGTTTCCGTAAAGACGCATTGAGAGCGACAATGGACGAGTTAAGAATTCCGACAGTATATGTAGCGGGAACAGCATTGGAGACATCCATCGCGGCTCTCCCATCATATGCTTAACGTACTTAACCGGTCCGTTATGTTTGAGTCCGTAATAATGAGTGGCTACAAATACCAGTAAGGTAAGTGCCAGTGTTGTATTATAGTTGGTCGTTGGAGAGTGAAGCAACGGAACCTGACCTATAAGGTTCATTATCAGGATATATAAGAAAAGCGTACCTATGAAAGGCAGGAACTTATCAGACATTCTTCCCAGTATAGATTTGACGAAACCGTCGAGAGCCTCTACTAAGATTTCAAGAATAGACTGCACTCCGCCCGGCACCTTCTTCAGATTACGTGTGGCCATCATTGAAAACAGACCAAGAAATCCAATAATCAGCATAGACATAACTATTGGAAGCAGCTGGTGCAATGTCAGCCCGAATATTTCAGCATGTTTGTCTATAGGCAGTAAATCAAAAAATGTGGGAAGCTCAGGTACCCCGCCACTTGAACTACCATGTGTCTCTTCTGTCAAACCTCTACTCCTTCTTTAAGTTATAAACTATAAAGCGTTCTCAGCTATCTGATGAGAATGAATATTCGATACAGATTCTGATTTATTAGTAATATTGTTATCGCTTCCGGAAGAATCGTGCTCTGAATATTCGCCACCATCACCTTTAGCCTTGTTGAGAAAGTTCACTAGAACCATGCTTACTACCATTGAAAGCACAACCAACTGTACGATTGAAACCCCTATAAAGAGGGCCAATGCGTTAATTGGCAGATATTCAAAGATAAGATAAAAAACCAGGGCCAGTACCAGTATCTTCCCGGTACCCATAAAAGTAAACAACAGAGATTTTGTTGTAGAACCTTTTTCTGACCGTGACCCGTCAGCAGCAAAAGTTGCCGGATTGAGTTCCCGGAACATATATTTTATAAATTGCCACAATGCAAGCGATGTGCAGAAGCTGATGACAATCCCGATTGTCAGACTCAGAGTAAGATCAAAAGATTTATAACGAAAGGAGACCAGGATCATCAATACCGACACAAACAGCGTGGTGTATAAGGCCTGTTTTACAAAATTCTTCTTAACCGTCAACATCTTGTGCGCTTTATTATACAAATCCATCTTTAATCCTCTAAATCTTTTCTTTCCATCTCTTTCATCGCCTTCTTCAGCATATTACAGATCTCTACAACCCCGGCAGTTAAACAGAGCAGAAGAGACGCAATCAGCAGCCACGGCTCTGTACCAAACTTTGTATCCAGGTAGCGACCGCCAAAATATCCACCCGCAAGGCAGGCAGCCATTACAAACCCTATCCCACTGGTGAGTCCCAGGGCACGATATGTACTTCTTGAATCATCCAGATTCAAAACGCGAGTTCTCCGCTTATTTCTTTAAAGATTTCATCACTTCGCAACTTGCCGCTATTGTCGCGTCAATATCCTCTTCTTTATGCACTGAGGAAATAAAAGCAGCCTCAAACTGAGAGGGCGCAAAATACACCCCTTTTTCCAGCATACCGTGGAAGTAAGACGCATATCGCTCTGTATCGCATCTCTTAGCAGACTCATAGTCTGTTACCTCTTCCTCGCTGAAAAATGTACAAAGCATTGAACCAACCCGTGTATGATAAGTAGGGATACCGGCCTCTTCAGCAGATCTCTTTAAGCCTTCAGCCAGTCTTTTCGCATTTCTTTCCAGCTTTTTATATATACCCCTCTTTTTTAATTTTTCAAGCGTAGCGATACCGGAAGCCATTGCCATCGGATTACCGGACAATGTTCCTGCCTGGTATACCGGCCCGAGTGGCGAAATACAGTCCATTATTTCCGCCTTACCGCCATATGCCCCTACCGGCAAACCGCCACCGATTACCTTACCAAGAGTGGTTAAATCCGGAGTTACTTTCTGCAGAGCCTGTACACCACCATGAGCAACCCTGAACCCTGTCATCACTTCATCGAAAATCAGAACAATCCCATGTTTATCGCAAATTTCTCTTAAACCCTTTAGATATCCCTTTTTAGGTGGAATAACACCCATGTTTCCTGCAACAGCTTCTATAATTATACACGCAATATTATCACCCTTTTCACGACACACTTCTTTTACAACATTCAGATCGTTATAAGGTATAGTCAGTGTATTTTTTACATAATCTTCCGGAACGCCCGGACTAGTGGGGGTTCCTAACGTAGTAGCCCCTGAACCGGCCTGCACGAGAAGTCCGTCCACGTGCCCGTGATAACAACCGTCAAATTTTATTACAATGTCTCTCTTGGTATAACCTCTCGCCAGACGAATGGCACTCATCGTCGCTTCAGTACCGGAGTTGACCATCCTGATCTTCTCGATTGAAGGCATCGCTTCTTTAATGAGTTCGGCCAGATGTGTCTCCAATTCAGTCGGAGCTCCGAAGCTTGTGCCTTTTTTCAGGATTTCCTTCAAGGCCTTTACAACGGATTTATCAAGGTGTCCCAGAATTAACGGACCCCAGGAAAGAACATAATCTATATATTTATTGCCATCGATGTCGTTTAGATAACAACCGTGACCTGATTCTATAAAAAGAGGATCGCCTCCTACTGCTCCAAACGCCCTAACCGGGCTGTTCACACTGCCGGGAATACTCTCCAGGGCCTTGCTGAACGCGCTTCTTGACTTATCAACAACTAACATAATACAAAACTCTTCCTGATATCTCTAAAAATTCTGAAAATTTGCAAAGAGGTTAAATCTATCAATAAAGGTTTTTAATGTCAATAATAAACTAAAAATTAAGAAAAAAACCGGAATCTTTTTGCAGTATATCAACCACATATGGGACTTCTTTGAAATGATAGTCCGAAATCCATATCAAGTCTGCCCGGATTATACTTTCTCAGTACAATTTGGCTTTCCTCTATATAGTATACAGGGTTGAAGTATGGTGTTCCGGGAAAGTTAGCTGTCAAAAAGCCGGTACTGTAGAGTATTCTTATCAAAATACTTCTGCCAGGCAATAGCCTTGCAAGTTAAATCCTCTGCAACATCAGGGTTTTTGTATCCACATACGTATGTCTTTATCCCATACCGCTTTGCCAATAATGATAGGTGCTTATATTGCTTCTGCCTGAAATCCAGGCTGAGTGCCTTGACCCTGGACTTACTGGCAAGTAGTTTCAAGTCAATGTTATTACAGAAAGCTTGTGAGATCTTTTCCATGGATTTTGTGTGACCCAGATCCTCTCGAAGATTTCTGTTTATGATTGGCCGGAGAAACAGATAATTAAGGCCTACGTTTTTTATACCTGATCTACCCAGAATTTTTAACAACGATTCGATATTATCGGTGGAATCTGTTAATCCGGGTATTAATGGATCGAACCTTACTTCAGGCAGAATTCCTATTTTGGTTAAGGCCCTTATATTTTTTAGTCTGTCACCGGGTGTTGCCGCATGTGGTTCGATCTGTTTTTGAAGTTGCCTGTCCAAAGTCGTTATACCTATATGTGCCTGCACGAGCTTGCTATGTGATTTAAACAATGCAATAAATCTGTCCGGAATACGCCCCTTGGTGAGGAAACTCACCCCGATACCTTTTCGCAGTAAAAGTGCCATCAAACTATACGCAGAGTCTAAAACCTGTTTTACCGGCTGGAATGCATCACAGGAAGAACTGAAGTATACAAATGCCGGTGTTTTCCTCTTACGGCTCAATTCATTTTCGAGTTTTTCAGCCAGGTTGGCGTACAGCACAATTGTCCCATCTCCCGGATAATTTGAATATCCTCTTGCATAACAATATGAACAGAGATGCGCGCAGCCGGCGGTAGGGTTAAGTGTTGGCATATCATTCCGGCATTTAAGTGTCGATGGAGATAGAACGCTGGACTTTCGCTCTTTAAGAACTATTTTCATGTTTTAAACGAAAAAAATTTCTGAAATCTACGGTCTGGACAACTCTCCATCACTATATTGTATAGTCAACATCACTATAACATAATAAGACGAATATATTACATTCTTAATCCGAAAATAATCCTTGATAAATAGTGATTATATTATTAGCATTTCTGGCTTTAATCTAATACTAATTTCTAGAAGTGGCATATGGATTACGAGAAAAAGACGAAGGGTGAATTAATCAGTGAACTTAAATCCCTTAAATCTAAAGTAGAAAGTTTTGAACACAAACAACCTGAGGAGAAGTTTCGAAGGCTGGTCGAAAACCTTCAGGACAACTATTTCTTCTACGCCCACAATATTGACGGTATTTTCACATACATCAGCCCTTCACTTACCAACATACTCGGTTATACTGCTGAAGAATTTCTAACTCACTATTCAGAGTACCTGACGGATAACCCGATCAACAAGGAGGTAGAGGGGCATACTGAACTCAGCACAAAAGGTATTAAGCAACCTCCCTACGAAGTTGAAATCTATCATAAAGATGGCTCTATAAGGTCATTGCATGTACAGGAAGTACCTGTATTTGACAATAACCGTAACGTTATAGCCGTAGAAGGTATTGCACAAGACATCACCGAACGCAAGAGGTCTGAAGAGCAAATTGCCAGCAAGGCTCATATACTTGAAGAATCACTAAATGAAATATACATATTCGATGCCAAAACCCTCCGACTTCTTCATGTCAACAAAGCAGCAAGGTTAAACCTGGGATATTCGAAGGAAGAACTCCGCAGTCACACTGCACTTGACCTGAAACCGGAGTTTACGTCAGAGTCCTTTAAAAAACTGATCGAACCTCTCTTGACAGGCAAAAAGAACAAAGTTCAATTTACGACTTTCCATCGGAGAAAAGACGATTCTTCATATGATGTTGAAGTACATCTCCAACTTTCTACTTTTCAATCAAAACCTGCCTTCGTAGCTATCACTCTTGACATTACCGAACGCAGGAAAATAGAAGAAGAACTTATAAAGATACAACAACTTGATTGTGTTGGTGTCTTGGCAGGTGGAATTGCTCATGATTTCAACAACTGTCTACAGGCAATCATGGGTTATGTTTCCCTGGTAAAATTACGTACTGCGCCAAATGATGAAAATTATGAAATATTAGAAGAAGCCGGTAAAGTTGTTCTACATGCAAAGAGTTTGACTCGACAATTACTCACCTTCTCAAAGGGTGGAGACCCTGTCAAAGAGATTATCTCTGTGTCTGAATTAATTTCTGATTCAACCAAACTTGCTTCGAGCGGATCAAGTGCCAAGTGCGAGCTTCTCATCCAGGAATGTCTCTGGCAAATAGAAGCGGATAAAGGGCAGTTGAGCCAGGTTATCAGCAACCTTATTTTAAATGCAGACCAGGCAATGCAGGAAGGTGGGACAATCAAAATCCGGGCTGAAAATATCAATATCATTGAAAATGATATATTGCCACTTAAGGAAGGCAGATACATAAAGATAGCGGTTGAAGATCATGGAATCGGAATATTGCAGGAACAGCTGCAAAAAATATTTGACCCATACTTCACTACCAAGCAGGAAGGAAGCGGCCTGGGACTTGCAACCGCATATTCAATCATCAAAAAACATGGCGGACATATTACCGTAGATTCAGAAATAGAGGTCGGCACGACATTCCATATACATCTACCTGCTTTGCAGAAGGAAATTCCGAAAGAGCCTGATACTATAAAAGCCGCTGGGCCTAATACTAAACATCTTGAAAAGAAGGATGCAGGGGAACCTGCCACAAGCAAGGGAAGAATCCTGATAATGGATGACGAACCCATAATTAGAACTATATTATGTAAACAACTAAGAGTTTTAGATTACGAGGTTGACTCCGTCGAAGAAGGTTCAGAGGCAATACGTTCATACAAAAATGCAAATAGATCAGGCAAACCTTTTGATGCAGTCATATTGGATTTGACTATACCCGGCGGTATAGGAGGTAAAGCGACAATTAAGAAACTGCTTGAAATAGACCCTGAGGTTAAAGCTATAGTGTCAAGCGGTTATGCAAATGACCCGGTAATGGCTGATCATATAAATTACGGTTTTAAAAGTGTTCTTGCCAAACCTCATGGAATTTATGAACTTGATGAGACATTACAGAAAATAATTGCTTAGTCACACTAAGATGCCAACTATACACGAACAGTAACCTCCGAGACGGTATTGTTGAGTTGACTGCCGGGAGGACAGGCTATCAAATACTAATTGCCTAATGTCTTGTTTTTTGTAGAACTACTTATATCCTTCTTTATTTCCCGTATCTTGATTTTGCCATCTACCAACAACTCTTTTTTAGTTTTTGGCATTTTTTTTACCTTTGCTTCAATCTTCAGCGCCATACTCTTGTCTCCAACTCTCTTTTTCAGGACCAATGTTAAAGGGGTTTTTCCTCGTAAGTATTTCGACCCTTTTTTATCACCGCTCTCGTGCTCTCCAAACCTTCTTTCTACATCTGTGGTTATTCCTGTATACAATCTCCCATTTCGACATCTTATTAAATAGAGAAACCAGTTATTCATTTATTTTTAATCACGAAGATTTACGAAATGATATAGAAGCGGGAAGCAAGAGACAAGATGCATGGCCCTTGCTTTAACAATCAGGGTTTGACAACTTTCTTTCCCCTGCCGCGGTTTGGGCGAAAAGGTCTCTTTTTCTTTTTTCGTTCCTGAGGTGTGTTGTTTCCCTTGAGAGGATCTTTTCCTATCCAGCAGGGAGATATCTCATTCCTGGCAATAAGCTCGCGAAGATCAGAAAGTTCATGTTTTGTTACAAATGTCAACGCCTTCCCCCTTTTACCCATACGTCCGGTACGCCCGGTACGATGTGTATACGACTCCCTGCCTCGCGGCATATTCCAGTTGACCACATGCGAGACGTGCGAGAAATCAAGCCCCCTCCCTGCAACATCGCTGGCAAAAAGGTACCGGATCTTCATGTTCTTGAACTGCCTGAAAACCGAAGATCGTTTGTCCTGGCTGAGACCCGCATGTATGTATCCGACATCTTCAAACTCTTTCCGGATAGAGTCGTACATCTTATCAACCACGTGACGGGCATTACAGAAAATGAGCACCTGCTTAACATCCTCCTCCTTTAGGTACTTGACGAGTGCTGCCTGTTTGTCTTTTGGGTGTTGATAGGCAAAATAATGATCAATACTTTCCGGTGCCTTCCTTTCTGTAATAAGGGAGATATGCCGGGGATCACGCAGGCAGTCATGGGCAAGTTTTTTGATATCTTCAGGCATCGTCGCTGAGAAAAGAAGTGTCTGGTGTTCACGAATGATACACGACAAGATGAATTCAATATCTTCAAGGAACCCTACCTTGAGAAGCTCATCCGCCTCATCGAGAATAACACATTTCACATGCTTAAAAGAGAGTACCCCGCTATACAGATAATCCAGAAGCCGGCCCGGCGTTGCAACCAGAATATGCACACCATGCTTAAGCTTGGCAATATCTATGTCTTTATCAAACCCACCATACACGGCAAAAGGAACGATATTGGTCCTTCTCGCGATATGCTGCATTTCAGTAACATATTGTATACACAACTCGCGCGTCGGAACAATTACAAGCCCCTGAATTTCATTAAGTTCGGAATCCACTTTTTGAATAAGAGGGATTGCACAGGCCGCTGTCTTTCCCGATCCTGTCTCAGCAAGAGCACAAAGATCATGCCCCCCTGCAATGATCGGATAAGCCGCCTCCTGAACAGGAGTCATCTCTTCAAATCCCATCTTTTCAAGCGCATCTAGAATGTCTGAAGGGAGGTCAAGTTCACTGAATTTCATAAATTTTTTATCTTTCTTTACAAAGTTACAAAAGGTTTTAAGAGAATAATTGAGAATATCTCCCTGTTACACATGTAATAATGGGAAGTATTCCTGATTATTCTCTCTTTTTTTATCATAATTGCAGGCAATTTATAGAGTGAGTGGTGTTGGTAATGAATGAATACAGGGTATGTATTGACTCTTTACTACTAATATTTGAAAACTCAAAACCGCATCCTGAAAATGGCAGGTATCATATCTCAAGGCCGCATACTACCTTAAAATTGATATAATTACCACCTAAATGTTTAAACCAGTTGAATTAAATGCCGATTACGTAACATTTTACTGAATACAGTGTTTTTGACCCAACCACATTTCACTCTGTTCAAATGCTCTTTTTCTTTGTGGTTTAGTGGCAAAACTATCAATGCTTAAAATGCACAAATAGCCTTCCAAAGTTCTTACTGTCCTTGTTAATACGATGATATCTCTTTTTTATATCAGGGCGCTCCAGGAAACGCAGGACGGTCTTCTTTAACTGTCCGCTTCCTTTTCCGGGAATGATTTCCACGAGAGCAATCCTTTTCTCGGTAGCTTGATCTATTACACGATTTAGCTCTTTTTCAATCAATTTCCCATTTTTACATATTTCATGCAAATCCAGTTTTAGTTTTGCCATAAGATATCTTTCACCGCTCCCAGGACAAAAAGCCGCTAAGAACGCAAAGTACAATAGTTGATAATAGGTTAAACAGACAAATAACTTCTTCCCTTCATGTTTCTGGCTTCCTGCATCTTGCCACTTGTTTCTCACATTTCAATCTTCTGCCAGGTACCCCAGCCGCTCCTTAAGCATCTCCTTCATATAGCAGTTTATCTCCCACTGGTTAGCAATGGGTTTTCCAGTGGAAGGCAGGGTGACCATATATTCGGGAGGGCCAAATTCGGAACAGATAGGCAGAAATTCAGAATTGTTTTTTTTGTGATGTTCCGCTATCTTTTCCCACCACCTTACATGTGCTTCTACAGCCTCTTTACAATCAGACGCTCTTGGATCAGTAATCTGTGGAGAAGTTGCACTGCCCACCCTGGCATGAATATAGTCTGACCGTTCAATAACGCGGTCCACAGAATCCTGCTGATCCTGAAGCAGGGAGTTGTGGACGCAACACCAGTGTGAGAAATCGGCAGTAAATCTAATTTCCGGCAAAGCGTCAATAATGTCCATTGTGGATGTCGTGCAAAAGGTGGCCCGGGCGCGGTGAGTCTCATGCAGGATCTTTATCCCAAGTTCACTGGCAAGTCTCTGAGCTATTGAAATCACTCTCATATTTTCCGTTAAAGGCCAATAGTCCTTTCCGCAGTGAACGTTCGCCAATAACGTATTCAGTCCCGAGGCACTATTCAGCTCTTTTTCCAGAAAATCTATCTGCTCATCAACCGTTGACCCTTCAGCCCTGACCTGAGTAACCAGGTCCAATCCAATCTCATTAAGCAGAGAGCCCAGCCTGTCCCGCTCAACACGGTTACGTGGAACCGGCATTTCGACACCGTCAAAGCCCGCATCCTTAATCAGATTGAGATTGCCTTCAAGTGTTGGCTGGCCCATACCCCATATTGTACAAAGGTACTTAATTTTCATTTCAGAAGATCCTACACGGTCGCTTGTGCTCATACCACATTGTCAGACGCTGCAATAACAATCTTAGCACATGCCATTGCATCTGATAACGCTTCATGATGATTTAATGGAATATCTAAAAATCGGCAAACATCCGGTAATTTTGTCGGATAAAGTTTCCATCTCTTCCTGGCCAATGCCACCGTGCATTCAAACGGAATCGATGGCGGCTCAATATCTGCACTTTTGCAACAGGCGTTTAACACGGAACGGTCAAAGGAAGCATTATGCGCAGCAATAAAACCCGCACCGTTTAACATATTTTTCATTGATGGCCACAATTCCTGGAAATCCGGTTCTGAGGCTACCATCTCCCATGTGATATTGTGTATGTAGGTAAATTCGAAATACATTCTCGGAGGCTTGATAAGCCGATGTTCTGTTTTAACAATTTTTCCTGATTCGACACGTACCATGGCAAGAGCGCATGCACTATCCCTGTAACGATCAGCAGTTTCAAAATCTATGGCGACAAAAATATCATTCATTATTTATTAGTGGCTTTGTATTTTAGGTAACAACCGTTTTTTTGATTCCGTTTCCTTTGCGTTCTTGGCGCCTTGGCGAGAGAAAAAAAGAAGTTATCACGCAGAAGTGCGGAGGGTTATAAAAACGTATGCGAGACAGGTTAAACTTCTACGGTTTCTGTTTGACTTCAATTAAGTTGCCGGAGAAGTCTTTGAGGAAGTAGGCGGTCTTATCCTTATGCTTCCCAATTATTACTTCAGCATCAAACTGCTTAGCCCTTTCTGTGAGTTCTGAAAGGCTATCCACCATGACAGCAAAATGTGTGAAATTAGGATTTTCAGGTTGAAAATCCGATATGAACACCTCGATCTTTATCCCCTCGTTTTCAACGACAAGAATCTTGATCTCTTTAGAAACAGAAAACAGCTGCTCAGAAAGTTCCAGTGGCAGGATAATCTCTCGCGTCATTTTAAGACCCAGAAAATCCTTATAAAACTTCAGCGCCTGCTCTTCACTCTTATTAATAATACCAACGTGATTTAATTGCATGGAGTATTTTAACTTTTAGTAGTTAGATATGCAAGCTTAAGGTTATTTTCCAGGGATGTAAGAGGTACTTGAAATTCAGGTGCGGTGAATAATTACTCGTTTTCCTGACTTACAGATTCAGGAGGTTTACTTGAAAAGTGGAATGTTGCTTCAAATATTAGTGCAAACAGCGCCAGTGCAATTATCCCAATAATGTGCCAGCCATTGAAAATCAAATTTATTCCGGAAGCTACTATTCCGATCATACTTGCAATTTTCACTTTTCGCTTCATTATTCTTCCTTAGTTACTTTTGCCTTATAAGAAGTAATTATAAGAGAGTGATGTATTCTCTTACTACCTCACTTTCACTTTCCGGCTCCGGCAATATCGGCTGGAATACTGGTACGAATGTCAGTTAATATCTGCTTCGTCTTTACCGGCCACTTTAATTCTGCCGGAATGCTGTTACGAATATTTGCCAGTGCAATTTCCAGGTATGCTATGGCATCGTTAATAGCCCTGATCCTCTCTTTAATCTCTTCCTTTGAGTAAACATCCGGAGTCACAGGGATTGATTCCTGAACCGCTGCAATCCTGGAGTCAATTTCTTTGTTCGTGTAATTACCCGAAACATCTGGAATAGCACCTATAACCTTCTCAATCTTATTATCAATTTCATCATTTGAATAACGGTTGGGAATATCCGGAATAGCATTCATGATCTGTGCAAGCTTGGCATCAATCTCCTCTTTTGTATAGCCGTCAGGTGGAATGTCAAGAACTACCGCAACCGAGTCTTCATTTTTTAATTCCATTGCTTCAAATTCAGCAAAAGATACCTGGCAAGAAAGAACCATGGCTCCCAAAATCAAAAATATAATATTCCTACCGCTTTTCATATCAGGTCCTCCTTATTCAAAATGTTCTCTTTATATGCATTTACTGGAGTCAGAGACTGGATCAAATAAACATGTTATCGATATAGAGTTCAATGATTAGTTCGCTTTGGTTTAAAGTCTTTGTGTACCCACTCCCAATTTTCGTCCATATAAGACCAGGTTTTATTTCCCTTCGGCCAGTAATACCATCCACCGGTAGCCGCAAAATCCTTCCATTCACCCTCGTATCTATATCCGTTAGCAAATGTACGGGTTCCATGTCCATTGCACATACCGTGAGCCCATCCGCCCTCGTATTTGCCCCCTTCCACGAAAACAAAAGTCCCCTGCCCGTCTTTCTTTCCTTCTTTCCATTCACCGTCGTATGTACCAAGGTCCGGCATAGTCAGCTTACCCTGCCCATGCCTCTTAGAAAGCGCCCATTCGCCTTCGTATATTACACCGTTAGTAAAAGTATCTGTTCCTTTTCCATGCCTCAAATTATCCCGCCATTCGCCAGTGTAATTGCCCCCATCTGAGTATGTGTAAGTGCCCTGCCCGCTCCTTCTGCCGGCCTTAAACTCTCCTTTGTATTTAGTACCGTCAGGGTATACCATAGTACCCCTGCCGTTTTCACAATCACCTTCTGTGCACTCTCCGCCCTTTCTCTCTTTAACGGCTGTCTCTTCTGTTTTTGGTGATTCCACTGCTGCTTTTTCTTCTGTCACCGCTTCTTCTGTTTTCGCTTCCGGTTCATTTCCGAATGTATCTATCGTATTGAAGCAAATAGTCAGCATCAAAACTGCGGATACAATTAAAAGCGATTCTCCCTTTATAATGTTTTTTAAATCCCTTCTCACAATACTGCTCCTTTAATAATTACCTATTCATTATTAACAAAAAAAGTAATAACTATATATCATGTATAATTGCATATCTCTTCCCTTGAAAGGAGTCAATATGTCGACCTCTCTAAAATGGTATCAGTTTGGCGAATCATACTTTTGTTGTTGATGCTTAATCCAGTAGCCCTCTGCCACTCCACCTATTGCACCAAAAACGAGTTCATCTAAAGACATAGCAGGTTGACTGGCGTCAGACTGACTGGCCTTCTTTAGCTCTTCAAGAAAATAGCTTTCATTTACCTGTAAGATTTGCCTATTCTTTTTCATAAAATCGGTGGAAATTTTCCCTATCGACATCATAAATTTCTCTTTGTTGTTAAGGTCATCCAGAGACGTACAACTCTTTGTAAATACCTGCACACTGCAACTAAGAAGATCCCCGATCATTTCCGTAAAAGTTTCATATGTTTTCTGCTCCTCTCCTATTGTAACAGTAAACTTCCTTCCTACCTCAGGAAAGGCAACTTTATTAAATACCTGAACCAATAAATCACCAATATCTACTTCAAGCCCATCCTTTTCTATCTTATTTCTAACAAGCTCAAGCACATTTTTTGTTATGTCGGCAGGCAGTATTCCCTTCAACCTGCTCTTAAGGTGTTTCATGTGCTCAGGTAATAAATCACTAACTGATTTCTCTGAATCCTCTTCATCGCTTGTGGACAGTCTGGCTGAAAGGCCGAGTGTCTGCTGTGCTATAGAAAACCCTACCCTATAGAGCATTCCGTGATTTTTAGAATATTTCTTGTTGAGGTATTCGTACACCACCACTGCAAGACGTTTTGAATCGAGGCCTTTGTCACCTTCAGGATCATAATCGTCCAACACCTTATGTAGTTCACCGCAACAATCATACTCTTCACGAATCTGCTTTGTAGTCAGCTCTTCATGAGCTCCGTACCACATCAAATAATTTGTTCCCACATTTACGGACAATTCCAATATTGTCTGCAAATCTGAATCGCTAATATCATTCATTTATCCACCTTCTGGGTATGCGTAAACTAGTAA
>CAYTLC010000022.1:17515-21986 GCA_964438395.1 uncultured Candidatus Scalindua sp. | reverse complement strand
ACAATAACCCCTAGAAGCAATGTCTTGGGCGAATGGCCAAACCACTTCAGAAACACAAGCGCGATTCTATTGCTTAAGCCTGCCCTGGCAACAGCAGAGGCCAGAATAAATGCTCCAAGAATAAAGAAAACTGCCTGATTACCAAAAAGAGAGTACGTTTTCTCTGCCGGCAAAACCCCCAACAGAGGGAAAAGTATAATTGCAAGCAGGCTTGTTATCATCAGTGGTATCACATGGCTAACCCAGAAAATAATACAGAGTACAAATATAGCCAATGCTTTTTTCCCGTCAGCCGTAAGCCCTTCCGGTGCAGGAAGATAGACTATCAAGGCAAATATAAACGAGGCAACTGACAAGATAATAAATCTATAATTATTTTTTGTTTGGACAACATCCATTTGCTTTTCCGTAAATATATTACTTTGTTTTAGACTTAGTCAAGAATTAGAGAAAAAATTTTTTATTATATTTGGTAGATTGTGCCCGTTTTCTGTTCTTTTTCCTGAGTAACAAGATCCTTGATTGTTACATTTTCTATACTTGCCAGCATTGCATCATACATTTTTTTCCATAAATCCTTTAATACACACGCATCTGCAATTGAACAGCTTGCAGGGAGAGACGATATTCTCTCGTTTACACAGTCAATTGGAGCCAGGGAGCCTTCAAACAGCTCTATTACTTCCCTGACGCATATTTCGCCAGGATCTCTGGCAAGGCAATGGCCGCCCTTTGCCCCCCTGACACTGACGATTACGCCTCCATTTTTCAGTGTTAATAATATTCGCTCAACAAATGACTCGGGTATCGCTCTGACACTTGCTATATCCCTGCTTAGCACAAACCCCTTTTCATATCTTTGCCCTAATTCCAAGAGTGCAAGTATTGCGTATTCTGTTTTGCTAGAGAGTTTCATTTAAATAGTAATCTAAAGGTTTTTACTAAGTTTTGTTATTACTTATAGTTAGTAATACCAGACATTCTTGACCAAGTTTGCGACAAAGTCAAATTCTATTGTTTTAAAAAAAAATGTCAACTAATTTTTTGGAGTATTTACCTTTACCACTCCATTAATTCCCCAACGATCTCTTCTACAAGATCCTTTATTGTTACTATCCCAATTGGTCTGCTGTTTTTGTCGATAACGATGGCCATTCGCTGTTTTGTCTTCTGCATTCTTACCAGCGCATCGTCTATAAGTGTATCTGCACTAATGTGTTCGGTCTCTTTCAAGAAGTCGCTTATTTTTGATTCTTCTGTGCAGACACTCAAAAAATCGAACAGGTTAATTACTCCGATAATATTGCTTCTGGGACCATTAAAGATGGGAATCCTGGAGAATCTTACATTTTTTGCTAAAACCTTCATTTGCTCTGCGTTTACTTCGGACGAAACGACAGTTGCTTTATTGAGCGGAATCATAATTTTCCTTATTGGAATACTGCCAAGCTTCATAATATTTCTGGCCATCAAATCCTGATAACCGGAGATAACCCCCTCTTTGGCGCCTTCTCTTATGAAAAATCCTAATCTATATGGCGTAAAGACTGTCGTTCTTTTGTTCGTACGCCTTAAAAAAAATTGAGGGATTTTATTTACAGCTTTTAAAATATATACTAATGGGAAAAAAATCTGGGAAAAAAATCGGATACCGGACGATGCAGGATAAAGGAATTTATCGGCATTCCTTTGACAGATATCCTTTGGCATAACCTCCGCAAAGATCAGCATGATTGGTGCTAAAATCAGTGTTGCAGTCAATTCGGAATTAGCGTAAGATATTTTTTCTGATACGATATTTGTAAAGATTGCAGATGCCAGATAGTTGACAATATTATTGCCTATTAATATTGTGCAAATCAAGGCTTGCGGATCATTTAATAGTTTCTTAATAATCTTTGCGCTTCGATTTCCCCTGTCCACATTGTATTGTAATCTGACACGATTAACACAGTAAACAGCGATCTCAATTCCTGAAAAATACGCTGAGGACAAAAGGAACAATATTAACAGGTAATATTCAGTCATTTTCACCCTCGTCTGACTCGCTCTTTACTTTCATTTCCTGCAGTATCGATGTAATGCGCCTTTTCCTGACGCCTTCGACAGTAAAAACAAAGTCTTCATATTTAACCGAATCTCCCTTTTGGGGAATATGTTCGAGTAAAGCAATAACAAGCCCGCCAATAGTATCAACACCCATTGGTTCTATTTCCACACCAAAGGTATCTGACCAATCACGGAGACTAAGGTTGCCGGAAATCAGATATTTGTTTTCATCAATTTTATTAATCGTCTCTCTTGGCTTCTCATGTTCATCCTGTATCTCTCCAACAATTTCCTCTATAATGTCTTCAAGTGTAATGAGTCCTGCCGTGCCACCATGTTCATCAACTACAATCGCCAGCTGGCTACCTTCACGTCTGAACTGTCGTAACAAGCCTTCAATACTTTTCGGTTCTGGAACAAACTGGACCGGCTTCAGAATATCCTTCAATTGTACCTTTGGATTGAGAAAAATATCCTTTGCATGAACCATGCCCAGGATATTGTCCGGTGTCTCTTCGTAAATTGGAAATTTAGTCTCCTTTGTTTCTCGTGCAAGCTCAATGAGTTCTTGCACCGGATCGGCAATATCAAACAAGTTCATATCTACACGTGGAAGCATTATCTCTTTTATCTGTGCTCTTTTAAAGTCCAGAATTCCATGTATCATAGAACGCTCCTCCTGGTCGACGATGCCCTGTTTTTCACTAAACTCTACAAGCATCTTTAATTCGTCGATCGTAACACATTTTTCATCGCCGCCGCCCTTATCAAAAACCTTGCTTATTGAATTAATAATTGAAGTTAAAATAACCCGAAAGGGAAAAAAGAGTTTATCAAAGAAGTAAATAGGCATTGCAGCCCATCTGGAATATTGATCAGGAATTTTTACTGCGATGTTTTTGGGAATTACTTCTCCCATAATAATAATCGTGAGAAGGCTGCAAGCACATACTGCCCCCGCTACCCAGAGGCCGCCATATGAACTGTCAACTGCTATATCTTGAGCAACACCATAAGAAGCACAGTAAAAACCAATATTTGCCAGCATATTTCCAAGCAAGATAGTTGTAAGTAAGTGCTTTGGTGTTTTCAGAAGCGAGTGTACTAATCTTTCAGATTTGCTATTGCTTTTGCCAAATCTATTAACCTCTTCTCTGGTTAATGAAAAAAAGGCGGTTTCTGTAGCAGAAAAAAAAGCGGAGAAACAGAGCAGGGACAACATAAACAGGGCTTGCGGTAGGTAATTCAATAATAACGTATATAAATTGGCGTCTTCCAAGAATGTCACCCGTTATGGGAAGTGGCAGGCGTTACATAATTAACAACACAAAATCAAAATTTAGAACTTCTAACAACTAATAACGCCAAAAATGTACATAAAATTATAACCGTTAGCTTATAAAGCTGTCAATTACAAAACATTATCACCCAAAATCTCATATGCAACATCCATGGAAAACATCAAGGAGGGCATAGACAGGCTTGAAGCGCTTCTGAATTAAGGCGTTACACTGATGGATAGCATTTAAGCCATACTGGTCTACGTATTATTTTTTTGTTATTTCTACTTTCCACTCCTCCGGGCCGGACAATATGTATTCCCAGTCCATCTGACCTGTTCGTTCTGCATCTAGCTGGTACTTCAGCGGTTTTGGGTCGTGATCATTTATCAATATCATCTTATCCCCTGGTTGGAGAGAATCAAAAGTATCAAAAATCTTTGGGTGCCTTTCGCGTGGCGGGATATTCTGTACATCCAATGTAATAACTTTTCCTTCACTCATTTGCTTTTTCCTTTCATTGTTGTTAATTTACCGTGTAATGTCGGCTTTAATCTTTTTACAAAACGCTAGATTATCTTTTAAAGTATGGTCGTCACTAAAGCTGTTAGCTTTGTTTTTGCTTTGAGCGAACGCTTTTCTCCGCTTTCAAATACGATAAGTGTTCCTTCCTCAACATCTTGCTCTTCATCCGTAACAACGGAACCACTACCGGTGTTGATTATGACTACCACCTTCTGGTCATTAGTATTTTCTAGTGCCGTTTGGCCTTCTTCCATACAAAGAAGGTTGACACGCACTTTCTCAGAATCGCATAAGTCTTTCAAAACGGCACTGTTATCAGAAAAACTTGCAACGTCCTCTAAATTAAATTCTCCCATTCCATTCCTTTCAGCTAATATGAACAGCAACTGCAACTAATCTTTCTGTGCTCCTAATGCCTCTTTCTGATCCTTCTGGAGCAAATACAACTTTGCCTTTTGACAACTCTATTTCTTTTCCATCCAGAGACATAATGCCCTTTCCTTCCAGTACATAAAAAACACCTGTGCCACTTGGGTGTGCCGGTATTTCCTGACCCGGCTCCAGACATATCATAGGAACCTTTGCGTCAGGAGATACGCTCAGGATTTGTGGGCGGA
>CAYTLC010000022.1:0-17415 GCA_964438395.1 uncultured Candidatus Scalindua sp. | reverse complement strand
AGACATATCATAGGAACCTTTGCGTCAGGAGATACGCTCAGGATTTGTGGGCGGAATTGTTCTCCAAACTGAACTTTTTCTCGTAATTTTATTAAATTCAAACTGTTCCTCTCGATAATTTCTTATGAACCCGAATCAATCTCCCTTCCGGGCGGCTTCAATTAATTCGTTAACAAACATTTCAACATCAGTATTGTGCATCGTGCACGCCAAATTTATATCTTCTGTACCAAATGCAGGACAATCAAAGCAGCTCTTGCCAAAGTGTTTTGAAAATACCGCCTTTGTCGCAGGATATTTCTCTGTTACCTCGCCAGTCGTCATATTTTTGGTGATATTAAACGCTTCTGGTTGAGATTCAATAGGTTCTTGCGTCATAAATCTCTCATTTTTGTTGAATTAAAAAAGAGTACAAACCTAAATCAAGAATGCAGGAATATACCATATTGCAAGTAAGGGGGTCAATGCTTTTTAAATTAGCGAAAAGCGTGGTAATTATCAAGTCAAACGACTCAGTTACTGCTTGATATTTAAACGTGGTGAATGTATAATTCCACCTGCTTTTAATAATGATTCTTGCCCAAACCTATAACTAATTCAAGCGTGGTAAAAAAAGACACCAGAAAGCTAATCATAAAAGAGACAAAGACAGATAATATCTGGTTTTTACCACTACAATTTTCAGTAACAATTCCCACATTTATACTTTCCAGCTTGGAAATAAATACTCTACCACAGTAAGATGTTGACTAGAATCGTATGCATACAAGCTAATAACGAACGAATATTTTTAAAATATGAGCCATCAACTATCTGACAGCGATAAGGAACTGTGGGCACTCGTCCAGAATCAAATTAAAGAAAAGGTTACTCCGCAACAATTCACAACATGGTTTTCAGGCCTTGATCTGGTAAAGCTAGACGCAAATGAGATATATATTTCAGCTCCGAATTCCTTTTGTAAGGAGTGGATAGAAAACAACTACATAGATACCATCACACCGTCATTAGAAGAAGCGTCTATATCTGGTCGAAAAATAAAATTTATTGTAAAGAACTCGAGTTCATCAGAACCTGAACCTTCTGTACAAAATAGCGACTCTTCTCCCAACACAGAAAACCCTGCTTACATAAACAAAAATTACAATTTCGATAATTTTTTGGTAGGCCCCTGCAATCGACTGGCACATGCTGCTGCACTTGCAGTCTCTGAATCTCCAGGCACTGCATATAACCCATTATTTATCCATGGCCCTGTCGGATTAGGCAAAACGCACCTGCTCCACGCAATATTGTTACGTCTACAGGAAAAAGGACATAAAGCGCTCTACTTGCCATGTGAGAGTTTTGTAAATCATTATATCTCTACTATAAAAACTGGTGATTGGGACAATTTTAGAAACAAATACAGGCAGATTGATGTCTTGTTAATAGACGATGTCCATTTTCTGGCAAACTCCCAGAGTACCAGGGAAGAATTTTTCCATACATTTAACGCACTTTACACACGACAAAAACAGATAGTATTGTCCAGTGACTGTCCACCAGAAGAAATACCAACTATAGAAGAGCGTCTTATTTCTAGATTTCGATGGGGGTTGATAACCAGAGTAGATCCCCCAGGCTTTGAAACCAGCGTTGCTATAATTCAAAAAAAAACTGCTTTATTGAAGATGGATATCTCTTACGATGTCGCTTGTTACTTAGCGGATAATGTAGTTTCAAGTATTAGAGAAATTGAGGGCACTCTTACAAATATTCACAAATACGCAACGGTGAATAAGGGTAAGATAGACTTAAATCTTGTAAAGCAGATAATCAGAGGCTTCTCAAAACAAAAACGAAACATAGGCATAGAAAAAATACTAAACACCGTTACAAAACATTATGGTGTCCAGCTTTCTCAGCTTCATTCTAAAAGAAGACTAAAATCTATTACATTACCAAGGCAGATTGCAATGCATCTGGCTAGAAAATTTACTAATTTATCATTAGGAGAAATAGGTGGCTATATGGGAGGTCGTGATCACACAACGGTAATGCATGCGGATGACAAAATAAAAAAGCTTAAGTCTCTCGACCGAAATGTATCTTCTTCATTGAGAAAATTAGAAGATACACTTACAAAAAAAAATGAGTATTAGTTAGTTGTTCACATGCTGTAGATAAAATTACTAATATAAAAAGCAAGTAAAATCAAACATATAAAAACTTCAGTTTTTGTTTATAAAATAACGTACATTTTGACAGGCAATTTACAGGAAGCACCATATATTCTTTCATTTGATATACAAACTAATAATTTTTTAATACCTTTAAATATAACATGTTATGTGTTTAATAATATGGTTATACCTTTAAATTTTGACCTCTAATAGTAATAAGTATAATAGTTTTTTAAATATAAAGTAATATAGTATATAAAAGACAGTGTTCATTAAACTAATTTCAATCTAATAGAAAAATAAAATGAAAATTAAATGTGACAAAGAAACTATAAGAAAAGGATTTCATGTAGTAGAAAACGTTATATCCGGTTCAAATGTTAATCCGATGTTACAGAATGTTAGAATTGTTGTGGATGATAATACTTTAGAATTATCAACTACAGACATGGAAGTTAGTGTTAGTTATTTAATAGATTCTGTTGAAGTAATAACACCTGGTAAAATGGTTGGTCCGGAAACCCAAATTTCTTCTATAGTAAAAGAGTGGACTGGAGATAGTATAGAAATAACAGAAGAGAAGAAAAAATGTGTAATAAAAGGAAAAGATAATTTTTTTAAGATTCTTTGTACCGACCCTGAAGGGTTTCCAACAATTCCTCAATTCATTGACGAAGGATATATTGAAATAGATAAAGATGTTCTTTTGGATATGATTAAAAAAACCGCCTTTATTATTTTGGGAGATAGAACAAAACATGGTACCAGTGGTGTTTTTATGGAAATAAGTAATAAGCATGTAAAAATGGTTGCAAATGACGGGAGAAGACTTAGTGAAGTTAAGAAAAAAATAGAAAACCCTCATGGTATTTCAAAAAGTTGCATAATACCAATAAAGGGTATATTGCAGATGCAGAGAATTGCAGGAGAACAGGACGATTTAGTAAAGATAAGAATAGAAGAAAAACGTATTTTTGTAAAAACAAAAAACTCTACGTTATGTTCACAGTTGTTAGAAGGGCAATATCCAAAGTATGAGGAAGTGATTCCAAACAATCTTGATAAAAAAATAAATATGGATAGGAGCGCTTTTACATCAGCGATTCGTAGAGTGTCTATAATGACAACGGATGAGTACAAATTATTGAGGTTTAAATTTGCCGGTGAAACATTAGAAATAAAATGCACATCACCAGATGTAGGTGAATCTAAAACAGTAATTCCTGTAGAGTATTCCGGAGAAGAGCTAGAGATAGGCCTGAACCCGGAATTTTTATTAGATTTTCTGAAGAATGTTGATTCTGAAGGGGTTATTTTAGAACTGAAAGACCATGGCACTGCTGGGGTATTTAAGGCAGGAACGGGATGTACTTATGTAGTGATGCCAATGAATCTGGGAGATGAAAAACAGGCATGAGGAAACAGTTCAGAGGAAACAATACAGAAGTTAAGAAGCTGGGAGATATGTTGGGCAATATAGTAGTGCCCGTCAAAAGGGCCGGGAAGCTAAATAAAAACCTGAGGGAAAAATGGAAAAAGGTGGCGGGTGAGACGATATCAGAGCATACAGAAGTAGGGATGGTCAAAGGCGGAACGCTTTACATAGAGGTGGATTCAGCAATGTGGCTTCATCATATATCCTCTTTCAAAAAAGAGGAGCTGTTGGCATCTATACAGAAAGAATTTAAAAGAGGATACATATCGGACATAAGGTTTCGAGTAAGGACTTTTTAAAGAAGGAATTTGAGGTAATAGTTGAATGAGCGAAAAAGAAAAATATGATGCAACGGCTATAAAGGTCCTAGAGGGAATAGAGGCAGTAAGAAAAAGGCCTGCTATGTATATAGGAGATATTAGCGAGAAGGGCTTGCACCATCTTATAGAGGAGGTAGTGGGTAATAGTGTAGATGAGGCCATGGGGGGGTTTTGTGAAAACATAACAGTAAAACTTAATATTGATGGAAGTGTTATGGTTTTGGATGATGGCAGAGGTATTCCTGTGGACGAGCATAAGGAAATGAAGAAGCCGGCGTTGGAAGTAGTGATGACAACCTTACATGCTGGAGGGAAGTTTGAAGGAAAAGGTTATAAAGTTTCCGGAGGATTACATGGAGTAGGGATTTCAGTAGTAAATGCACTTAGTGAGTGGCTGGAGGTTGAAGTACGAAGAGACGGACATATGTATGTACAGCGATATGAGCGCGGGGAAACAAAAACAGCACTCGAAGAAAGAGGGGCTACCAAGAAAAAAGGAACAAAGATTATATTTAAACCGGACGGTTCTATATTTGAAACGGTAGAACTTAGTTACGATGTAGTCAAAAAAAGAGTAAGAGAGCTTGCATTTCTTAATAAGGGGCTTTGTATAACTATTATAGACGAAAGAACAGATACTGAAGAAACTTTTAAATATGATGGCGGAATTAAGATATTTGTAGAGGAAATGAACAAAGGAAAAGAGATAGTCAATAAAGAGGTTATATATTTTGAAGGTAAAGAGAAAGATATAATAGTCGAGTGTGCAATGCAATATAACGATGGTTATAATGAGAAAGTATTTTCCTTTGCTAATAATATAAACACCATAGAGGGAGGAACACATTTAAGTGGCTTCAGGACAGCACTAACAAGAACCTTGAATATGTATGCAAAGAATTCTAAGCTTTTAAAGGATGGCAAGGCGCCAACCGGAGATGATTACAGGGAGGGGCTTTCAGCGGTAATCAGCGTAAAAGTTCCAGAACCACAGTTTGAAGGACAAACAAAAACAAAGCTGGGAAATAGAGATGTTCAGGGATTGGTAGAAGCATTGGCGTATGAGTCTTTAAGTATATATTGTGAGGAAAATCCTAAGTCTGCCAGAGCCATAGTGGGAAAGGCACTTGATGCATCCAGGGCAAGGGAGGCTGCCAGGAAAGCGAGAGAGCTGACAAGAAGAAAGGGTGCGCTTTCCGGGTCAGATTTACCAGGAAAACTAGCAGATTGCTCCAGTAATGATGTCGAGTCTACAGAACTATTTATAGTAGAAGGTATATCTGCAGGTGGAACAGCAAAGCAAGGTAGAGACAGAAGGCACCAGGCGATTCTACCGCTTAAAGGAGTGATACTGAATGTAGAAAAAGCAAGGGTGGAAAAAATGCTGAATAATGAGGAGATTAGGACCCTCATAAGCGCTATTGGTACCGGCATAGGTATAGATGAGTTTGATCCCGAAAAACTGAGGTATGGAAAAATCGTCATAATGACAGATGCAGACGTTGATGGTGCACATATTAGAACACTGTTATTAACATTTTTCTTTAGACAGATGCCAGAGTTAATTGATAGAGGAAATATTTTTATTGCACAGCCACCGCTATACAAAATTAAAAGGAAAAAAAGACAGGAATATGTATATGGAGACAAAGAGCTTCAAGAGTCTTTGATAAGTATAGGTACCGATGAGGCAGTTGTTGAGACATGTGATAAAGAGCCGACAAAATTGTCCGGAGATAAACTGAAAAAATTTCTTGGTCTTTTAGAAAAAATGGAAGAGTATAATCTTCATTTTATAAAAAAGAAACAACAGAGTAAAAAAAGCATCTCTTTCAAGGAATATCTGGGGAAAAAACAAGGTGGAAATTTCCCGATGTATAGAGTCGCCTATAATGGGCACGAAAAATACATGTACTCTGATGACGAGTTAAACCGTTTAGTAAAGCAGCAACAGGAACAAAAAGGAAGTGGTGTTGAAATAAACAATGTAGACGAAAAGAAGGACGAGGAGAGCAAAGACTCAATAGAGGTACAGGAATTTCATGAAAGCGGAGAGATAGAGAATACTGTAAAATTGATAGAGAAAGACGGGTTTAACGCGGAAGATTTTTTTAAAGAATCCGAAGAAAATGAGCACTCACGTGCGAAACTGGTTTTTGATGATACCGCGCTGGAAATATACTCTTTGGGAGAGATTTTGCCAAAGATAAAAGAGATTGGAAAAAAAGGACTCGACATACAGAGGTATAAGGGGCTTGGAGAGATGAATGCAGAGGAATTAGCACTAACCACAATGGACTCTTCGTCAAGAACCCTGTTGAGAGTAAAAATTGAAGATGCTATGAAGGCAGATGAAATGTTCAGTACTCTGTCAGGGAAGGATGTTAAACGAAGACGGGAATATATTGAAACCCATGCTTTGGATGTTAAAAACCTGGACGTGTAACAGGCCAAAAGCTCTTTATTTAATAATTAAACACAAACAGCAGCTTGTATTTCACTCACGACTAATATGATTTCTACTCATCCCACTGTCCCGTAAAGACAATTTCTGCGGGACCTGTCATGAACGTTTTATTATCATCTGTCCATTCTACCGTTAATTCTCCTCCCGGAAGCTGAGTACTTATGACTCTTTCTGTCAAGTTATTCAGTACACATGCAACTCCGGTAGCTACAGCCCCTGTGCCGCACGCGAGTGTTTCGCCTGAACCCCTTTCCCAGGTGCGCATTTTAACCTTATTGGCAGATATCTGCTGTACAAAGTGGGCATTAATTCTTTCTGGAAAAAGTTCATGGTTTTCGATAGCTTTACCGGTAACATCTAAAATGATTGAATCAACATCATCAACAAATGTTATACAGTGAGGATTGCCTATAGAAACACATGTAACATATAACATGGTATCGTTAACCTGAAGAGGTTCATTGATTACCTGTTTATTTTCACCAAGCATTGGTATCTCGTTTCTCAGCAACTCCGGGGTTCCCATTTCTACTTTTATTTGTGTAACACCGCCATTTACAGTTGTCAGTTCTATTGTCTTTAACCCTGCGGCAGTTTCGATTGTCATCCGGTCGCTTTTCTTTATTCCGTATTCATACAAATATTTAGCAACACACCTGATACCGTTGCCGCACATCTGTGCCTCGCTGCCATCAGCATTAAAAATACGCATCCTGGCATCTGCAATGGGTGATGGCATTATCATTATTAGCCCATCACTACCAACACCAAAATGTCTATCGCTTATTGCGATCGACAGCTCTGAAGGGTCTTTAATGTCCTCCTCAAAACAGTTAACATACACATAGTCATTCCCAATTCCCTGCATTTTAGTAAACTTCAATTATTATCTCCCGGCTAAACACGGCACAATTTATTGAATAACATCAGTATGATTTTAGCAAAGCAGTTATTTTTGTCAACAGATAGTAATATCAGGCAAATCCCCCTTTGTGAGTATCTGCTTTGAAGATACTTTTCTTCTTGCACTGCTATAATTACGTAGTAGAATTACAGCAAATATATTAGGGATTTATAAGAATAATTTTATCAGGATAAAAATATGCGTACAATGATTACCGGTGGAGCAGGATTCCTTGGCTCACATCTATGCGATTATTTACTCGAAAAAGGACATGAAGTAATATGCATGGATAATTTGTTAACGGGCTCTACACAAAATATTGAGCACTGTATGGGTAATCCGAAGTTTAAGTTTATTAAGCATAATGTCAGTGAGTATATCTATGTTGGAGGAGAACTAGATAACGTTCTGCACTTTGCATCACCTGCAAGCCCTTTAGATTATTTAAAGCTGCCAATACAAACGCTAAAGGTTGGTTCATTAGGAACGCTGAATGCGATTGGCGTTGCAAAAAGTAAAAATGCCAGGTTTTTTCTGGCATCAACATCAGAAGTTTATGGCGACCCCCTTGTTCATCCACAAAAGGAGGATTACTGGGGAAATGTAAACCCTGTTGGCCCAAGGGGTGTCTATGACGAAGCAAAAAGATTTTCGGAGGCAATGGTTATGGCGTATCATAGAAGCCATGGTGTTGATACGAGGATTGTGAGAATATTTAATACATACGGTCCCAGAATGAGGGTAAGCGATGGAAGGGCGTTGCCCGCATTTATTTCACAGGCACTTAACGGAGAAGATTTAACCGTCTTTGGTGACGGATCACAGACACGAAGTTTCTGTTACGTTTCAGACTTGGTGGAAGGAATATACCGACTGTTGGTTTCCGATGTTAATGAGCCGGTAAATATTGGGAATCCAACAGAGATAACATTATTGGATTTTGCTAAAGAGATAATTAGCATGACAGGAAGTAAAAGTGAAATCGCCTTTGACCCTCTGCCTGTAGATGATCCGAAGTGTAGACAGCCAGATATATCAAAGGCAAAGAAACTGCTTGATTGGGAGCCGAAAGTCTCTCGTGCTGATGGGCTGAAAAAAACCATAGAGTATTTCCGGTGTATCCTGCAAAAAGAGAAGTAAAAAACCTGCGCCTGCTACCTACTGCTCTTCATCCAGCACGAAAGCTTTGTGCACGGCATTTAAGGCTTTCTCTGCCTGTTTTTCTTCTATAATACAAGATATTTTAATCTCTGAAGTGCTGATCATTTGTATGTTTATTTTTTCGTCAGATAATGTTTTGAACATTTTTTCTGCTATTCCACAGTGAGACCTCATACCAATCCCTACAACTGAAAGTTTTGCTATTTTGTCATCAGCAACGATCTCTTTTGCCTTAATTTCCCCCTTTGTTCTTTTTGTTGTTTCCAAGGCAAGTGCCAGATCGTCCTTATCAACAGTAAACGTTAAATCTGTCAGTCCATGGGCGCTGATATTCTGAATAATCATATCTACATTTATTTTTTCTTTGGCGAGCTCGTGGAAGATGTTGGCTGCTTGTCCCGGCTCATCAGACACTCCGATTAGAGTTATTTTTGCATCATTTTTTGATACGGTTGCTCCGCTGACAACTATATTTTCCATTTCTTTTACCTCTTTGCATATAAGGGTTCCTGTGCCATTATTAAAGCTGGGTCTTACCCGGATTGGGACATTGTATTTTTTCGCAAACTCAATAGATCGTACATGAACAACTTGTGCTCCCATGCTCGCCAGTTCCAGTATCTCATCATAAGAAATTTTATTTAATTTTCTCGCATCAGGAACGGTTCGTGGGTCGGCAGTGTAAATTCCATCAACGTCGGTAAAAATATCACACATGTCTGCTTTGAGTAAAGCGGCCAGTGCAACAGCACTGGTATCAGAACCTCCACGTCCCAGGGTTGTTATATTGTCATTTTCATCTACGCCTTGATATCCAGCGACTACTACTATTTTGTTTTCAGACAATTCTCCTAATATTCGATCACCATTTATATTAACGATTCTTGCTTTTGTGTGAATGCTGTCAGTCGTCATTCCAATTTGCCTTCCTGTAAAGGAAACTGCCGGCACTCCCAGGGAATGAATTGCCATTGCCATGAGCGCACTTGACATTTGCTCGCCAGTAGAAAGCAGTGAATCCAGTTCACGAGCGGAAGGCTCACTATTAATTTCATGAGCCATCTCTAATAACTCATCAGTCATTTTCCCCTGTGCAGAGACAACTACAACGATCTTGTTGCCGGCAGAATATTCTTCAACTGCTCGTTTGGCCGCTGCCTTCATGCGTGCGGCATCTGCTACTGATGTTCCACCAAATTTTTGGACAATTAACTTCATTATTTGTATAATTTTATTCTAGATTAGCATGCCTTTTCATCATTTCAACTTCTTCTCTGTTCAGCAATCGTACAAGTGTTAAAATCACAGCATCAAGGTATACGAGACACGCTTGCTCAAACAATGTGCTGCGAAACTGTTCTGTTAGTTGAGATTGTATCACCTGATCGGTATCACTTGCCGGAATTTCAATAATTAAACCAGCATATTCAGATAATTCTGAGTTTGGATGTGCGGTGATTACGATAACCTGCGCGTTCAGGTGTTTTGCAAGCCCGGCGATGTGGCAGGTGACAGAAGTGGTGCCGGAACTGCTACATGCAATAAGCATGTCGCCCTCATCAATATTTGGCGTTGTTGTGTCACCGACGACATGGCACGAGAAGCCTATATGAGTCAGACGCATTGCAAATGTTCTGGCAACCAATCCGGAACGCCCCTGACCGGTTACAAATATATTCTTTGATGAATTGATGGCCGTGACAAACTTTTTAAATTCATCTTCTTTTATACCGTCCAAAACAGCGTCTATTTCGTTAATTATCGCCTTTGTCGTGGACTTAATACTCGATTCAATGTTATTGGGTTTTATTTTATTCATAATCGTTAAAACGAATTCTATCAATTAAATATAATAATTTCAAGAAATAGGTATGTGTGATGTACAAAAAGATGATTTCTTCTCTATCTCTCATTGCCAACGATAAATTTTTGTTGCTATGAATAGTATTAATTGTTAGTATTCGTCTGTTTTTAGACTAATAAATTTCCCTTAACATTATTTGGATATTTTCTATGGAACTTGCATTCGTTGGACAGATTTTAGGTCTTTACAAGATGGTACTCCTTGTAAGAATCATCCTAACCTGGATTCCACATAATCCTAATAATTCCGCAGCATTATTTCTTTACAAAATAACAGAACCAATTCTTGAGCCTGTTCGGCGTATAATTCCATCTATAGGAGGAATAGATATCTCTCCAATCGTTATATTTTTTGCCCTTGGCTTTCTTCAAAGGGCTTTTAATTAAGTACAACGAACGAAAGATAATAATCCCTGACGAGATGGTGCATTTCTCTACGACATACCAAATTCCATAATTTTTTTATCGTTTATCCCGGACGATCTGGGTTATTTGTACAAAACAGAAATAATATAGAATCAGTAATGAAATGGTAAACAAAATAATCGTTATCGTTCTTGATAGCGTTGGAATTGGCGAATTGCCGGACGCTTATAAATTCGGTGATGATGGTAGCAATACTCTGGCAAATACTGCCACAGCAGTTGGAGGCCTGAATATCCCTAATCTGGAGCGCTTTGGTATTGGCAAGATTGACGATATTATGGGCGTCTCTAAGGACGTTGATGAGACGGCTTTTTATGGCAAGATGGCTGAAACGTCAGCAGCCAAAGATACTACGTCTGGCCACTGGGAGATTATGGGTGTTGTAACAGACAAGCCGTTTCCAACCTACCCCAATGGTTTTCCTGACGAGTTGATTGGACAATTTACCAAATCTATTGGTCGATCCATTTTGGGTAACAAAACAGCATCGGGAACAGAAATTATAGAGGAACTGGGCGATGAACACATTAAAACAGGCAGTCCAATTGTATATACATCAGCTGATAGTGTTTTCCAGATAGCGGCATGTGAGGATGTCATACCTGTAGAATCCTTATATGAAATATGTAATTGCGCCAGAGATATATTAAAAGGCAAACACAACGTCGGTCGGGTTATTGCCAGGCCATTTATAGTAGAAAACGGTAAATATACACGGACAGAGAGGCGGAGAGACTTTTCATTGCCGCCGCCGGAGGATACTCTGTTGGACAGGGCTGCAAGGGGCGGGTATGAAGTTGTGGGTGTTGGCAAAATAGGCGACATCTTCGCGCACAGGGGGCTGACAAGGGAGATACATGCAACTAATAATCACGAAGGTATTTTAAAGACATTAGAATGTATCAAGGAGGATTTTGAAGGCATAGTTTTTACGAACTTGATTGACTTCGACATGAAATATGGCCATAGGAACGATCCGAAAGGCTACGCAGGCGCACTGGAAGCGTTTGATCATAGTTTACCTGAGATTATTGAGGCATTAAACGCAAATGACATTCTCATGATTACGGCTGATCATGGATGTGACCCTACGACACCCAGCACAGATCATTCTCGTGAGTATGTTCCTCTACTGGTTTTTGGAAAGAAATTGAACAAGCCGGGGCCACTTGGTATTCGTACATCATTTGCGGATGTTGGTGCCACTATTTCAGAGGCATTACTGAAGTTAAAAAGTGACAAAGGAAAAAGTTTTTATACGGAATTGATAAGCGGTTAAGATTGGACTGATCTTACCGGTAAGTTTTTAAAGTATTAGCATTTTATAGATGAATGGTTGAAATAAAGAAAAGTTTGAGATATCACTTTGTGGGAATTGGAGGGATTGGTATGAGTGCGCTTGCACAGATTACTAAATCACAGGGACACTTTGTGGGCGGCTCAGACAGAAGAAATGATAACAGGCAAACCCCGGAAATTTTTCATAAATTGGAATCTCAGGGTATCAGGCTTTTTCCACAGGACGGAACGGGTGTTGATAAGGAGACGGACTTTATTGTTATTTCCAGCGCGGTAGAAGAAGACAATCCTGATTTGAAAATCGCGATGCAGCAGAATATTCAAATTATCAGAAGATCTGACCTGCTTGGTTGGCTTTTCAATAATAAACATGGGATTGCAATAGGCGGAAGCAATGGCAAAACTACGGTATGTGCAATGACATCCTGGATACTTGATCAGGCTGGCCATGATCCAACCGTTGTGGGTGGTGGATATGTAATAAACTTCATCACAGATAATCTATTGGGTAATTCAAAGTGTGGTCGTTCAGAAACCGTCGTAATTGAGGCAGATGAGAGTGATGGCAGCCTGATCAAGTACACGCCCAAGGTGTCGGTCATAACAAACATCTCTAGAGACCACAAGACAGTAGAAGAGCTTGGAAATCTATTCAGTACATTTGCCGAAAATACATCAGGCACCATAATAATTAACAAAAATATCTCTAGTTTTATAAAAACGAATAATAGTTCTGCAAATATTATTACGTTTGGAGAGGGCAGCGAATCGGACGTCAATGCATCTGAAATTTCCTGTAACCCTTTCGGCTCACGATTTAGGGTGAACGATACTGATTTCGAGATAAATATTCCGGGCTTATATAATGTTTATAATGCACTCGCCTCTATAGCCGTAGCACAGGCAGAAGGCGTCCCGGATGAGGAGATAAGGAGTGCGCTGAAAACATTTAAAGGGACTAGAAGGCGAATGGAAGTTGTTGGCGAGGCCAATGGAATAAAGGTGATAGATGATTATGCGCATAATCCGAAAAAAATTCAGGCGGCAATTGATACCGTAAGGTTAATCAGCGAGAGACTAATTGTCGTGTTTCAACCACACGGTTTTGGCCCAACAGAATTTATGAGGGATGAATTAATATCTGCAATTGCCGGGAAGTTGTTGCCAACCGATACCATGTTAATGCCTGAAATATATTACGCGGGTGGAACGGCAGAGAAAAGAATATCTTCAAATGATATTATTAAGGAGCTAAAAAGCAGAGGCGTAAATGCAGTTTTTGTGCCGGAGCGAGACGACATTGTCACTGAAGTTAAGCAGAGGGCCGCACCACATGACAGCGTGCTGGTTATGGGGGCAAGAGACGACTCTCTCACTGATTTATGTCATGCGATTCTAGACGGGTTATAGAAATATAAATTAGAATATAATTGACACCAACTGGTGGTAAACTTAATATACTCGACAAGGCTCATATATATTGTTCCTGAAATAGTCTTTTTATAATAATATTGGTAAAAAATGAAAACAGCTTTAATAACTGGTGTTACGGGTCAGGACGGTTCCTATCTGGCAGAGCTTCTGCTGAAGAAGGGTTACGAGGTGCATGGTCTCGTTCGCAGAAGTAGCTCAAGTAATTTTGAAAGAATTGAACATATCCAGGACGATATAACGCTTGTCCAGGGAGACCTGCTTGATCAGAACTCTTTAATAGAGGCGATAGAAGGGTGCCAACCGGACGAAATCTATAATTTGGGTGCACAGTCGTTTGTTCCCACTTCATGGAACCAACCGGTTTTAACAGGTGAATTCACGGCACTGGGAGCTACCAGACTGCTAGAGGCGACAAGGCTGGTGAACAAAGATATACGCTTCTATCAGGCGTCTTCCAGCGAGATGTTTGGCAAGGTCGTAGAATCACCCCAGAATGAACAGACACGATTTTACCCAAGGAGTCCTTATGGAATTGCGAAGTTATATGCACATTGGATTACGGTAAATTATAGAGAGAGTTACGATATGTATTGCTGCTCCGGAATTCTTTTTAATCATGAATCCCCAAGGAGGGGTTTGGAGTTTGTTACCAAAAAAGTGACGAATGCAGTTGCCAAAATTAAGCTGGGCTTGTCAAAAGAGTTGAGAATGGGCAACCTCGATGCTAAGCGTGACTGGGGTTTTGCCGGTGATTTTGTGGAAGCGATGTGGTTAATGCTTCAGCAGGACGAACCGGAAGATTTTGTTATTTCTACAGACGAAACTCATTCTATAGAAGAATTGGTTGAAATAGCGTTTACACACGCGGGTTTGAAATGGAAAGATTATGTCGTTATTGACCCTAAGTTTGTCAGACCTGCAGAAGTTGATTTGCTTCTGGGAGACTCGAGCAGAGCGAGAGAGAAACTAAAATGGGAACCAAAGGTTAAATTCGAAGAATTAATAAGAATGATGGTAGATTTTGATATTAAAAGGCACGAAACCCGGGAGCACTCTTCATAGACAGAAAAAAGGCTTTGTCAATTTAACCGCTGTTCATTCCTAATAGTGAAAAGCCGTCTTTGTGAATTATTTTATTTTTACCAGATCAAAAGGAAACTCTAATTCTTCCCCTTCCGGAGATGTGATTAACAATTTTAATGTTGAGTCCTGGCTTATGTTTTCAACCGGAAACTTGTATACACACCCTGCTACATACGCGGGCTCTTCCGGGTAAAAACTGCTGGGTTCCGCAAAATCCGGAAGAAATGAATACATCGGATATACCGGCTTATCTTCGGAATAAAGAATGGCGTTATAGCCCTTTGCAAACTCCATATAGTTGCCAAAAACGGATACCACAAAAGTCATACTTTCTTTAAAGTGTAACGCCCTTAATGTCTCTCCTTCAGACAGCTCTCGCCTTTCAACCGCTGCTTTCTTTGCATTAAAAGCGACATTATGATAAGGTGTCCACAAAGTAGCCCAACCACTCTTTTCACCAAGATGGACAACCCATGGCTTTGCAAAATTTGTAGGACTTAACCGTTTGTTATTCTTTCCATATTCTATTGCTTCATTTATCTGACCGGGTGTTAAATTAAGAGATATACAATAAGCAGTTTTACCCGCTAAGCTTATTATGGTAAAAAGTGCCAAAATAAGAGTTGTTTTTTTTAACATTAATTTCTCCTCTGTATTAAAATCCTCTTTCTATTTTTATCTCTTCGTAGGCTTTGTTAATTATCTGAAATTTATCTGTGGCAAGCTTTGCAAATTCATCTCCCAGATGAGAAACCCTATCGGGATGGTACTGTTTAGAGAGATGCCTGTACGATTTTTTAATATCGTCAACAGAACTGCTTCTGGTAACGTTTAAGATTTGATAGTGTTTGTCGCTATCGCTGCAAAATTCTGCTCGTATCTCAAATGCATCGTCCACATCGATCTCTACGAGTCCGATAATATCGTTTATCATTCTCTCTTCATTTGCATGCAATTCTTTATCGGCAAACGCAACCAGGTAGACGATACGCAATAAAGAGAGCCTCTCTTCGTAGCTGGAATACTGTTTGAATTCATAGCATACTGCACGTAAATCCAGGTCTACTCTGGATGTCTGGTTTATTAAATTTCTGATAAAACTTAAGTCTTCTCCCTTAAAACCGAAACTTACAAACGCCCTCTCTATTATATTAATTTCCTGTCTGCTTACGTGTCCGTCTGCCTTAGCAATTGTTACAAGTATCCCGACCAGGTGTGTTACAAAATTTAAGGATCTCTCCTGATTACCCTGTGGCATTCCGGTGGGTATCTGTCTCAGAGACTTATCAAAGAAATCTCCTGTCATTGTTCCAAGGATTGCTCCGAAAGGTCCACCGAAAAGAAATCCTAAACCTGCACCAATTGCTTTGCCTTTCCATTTTGCCAAAAGTCGTCATCCTCCAATTTATTTAACAGACCCGCTCCTTACCTGTTTTTCTGGATATGGGTTTTTTCTAAATCTTTTTGTATCTGTTTTTCCTTAATCCTGTCCTGTGCGATTTCTATGTTAAATTTTGCTTCCAGCTTACTGGGATCAAGTGCCAGGACTTCTTCCCATTTTGATATTGCTTCCTCAAAATGTTCTTCTCTGTATAGGCGAATTGCTTTATTCAACAGCCCTTCGACAAGAGTGGCTTTGCGGTTTTCCTGCGTTTCCTTTATCAGGTTCTTTCTGCTTTGCCTGGTATAGCTTTTTCCTGTATCAATATTTACGGTCTTATCAACAACTTCTTCTGCTTGTTCGGCCGCCTTACGAGCCGATTCCAGAGTTTTCAGCTTTGCATTGAGGCTTTTCATCTCCGATGCCATTTTTGTCAGTTGGTGTTTATTTTTTTCAAGTGCAACTTTTGTTTTTGCCAACTCTCCTTTTAGGCGAGTACGTGCGGTCTTATTCGATGCCTGCGTTTTTTCGAGAGAAGCCTGTGTGTCCTTTATTTGTGTATATTCTTTATTCAACTGGTCCTTGATGGTTTCCAGTTCTCTAAAGTTTTTCTTCAATTCATAATTTTCAGTAGTCAGGCTTCCCAGGCTATAAGATAAAGTTGCCACTTTTTCTTCCAGCACGTTAATTCTATCCTCTTTGCTGCCGCGGGTTTTGACGTGACTTTCGTTGCGGCTTTCGCTTTTGTCCTTCCGTAAAAACCCTTTGGGCGATTTAAGGCATCCTGAGTTGAGTAATCCGACAAGTACGAAAAGAGCGGTGAATATGAACAGATATCTAGAGTTTTTTGCGTTCACGACTTTTCCCCCTTTTATGATCACGTGGTTTTTTTGTCCTGAAGTTTTAGAATTGCTATTTGCGAGATTGCCAACTCTTCAATCTTTCTGGTCTGATGCAGAATATGTTCCCAGTCTTTTTTCGTTCCTGACGCAAATCCTTTTTTCAACCTGCTTTCCAGCTTTTTCAGGTCATTTTCTAATAACTTAAGCCTGCTTTTTATATCTTCCATTATAATGATCTAATTTAAAGGCGTGAGGCCAAAATAAATTAACATGTTAATTCTACTTAACATCCAACCGAAGTCAATTATTTTCTACTCTTGACTTGCTTAACTGGGAGGGATATAGTTTTGTCATGTTGCAGTTGCGAAAACAGGTTGCCGGTGTAATCAGGGAGCACAATCTCTTCAGTGCGAATGACAGGATTTTATTAGGCGTTTCCGGTGGACCGGATTCTGTTGCCATGCTGAGTCTTATTTACAATACAAGCCGAACAGATCCCCCCTATTCTGAAATCTTTATCGCACATTTGAACCATTCAATCAGAGGCAGAGAATCGGATGAAGATGAACAATTTGTAACCGCTCTTGCAGGAAAGTACGGAGTTCCACTCATTACCGAAAAAAGGGACATTGTTG
>CAYTLC010000021.1:18648-22154 GCA_964438395.1 uncultured Candidatus Scalindua sp. | reverse complement strand
CCCAATGTCTTAGAATGAGTAGTTATGTTACTTTAAGTGAAATCCTCAGTACTGCAAACTCACTCAGTTGAGATGTGGTTTGGGGTGGGGTAGGTAACTAACTAACGCTTCACATCAGCATTTGACGCGTCAGCGACGATATGTTGGATGTGGTTGTTCGAGCTGTTGTCCCTGCTCTCTTCAACAAGTCTCGTTACGATTTACTTTCCAGCCACAGTACCGCTCTGTCGTATTCGCTCGGTGGGAACAGTTTTGTGACCATTTTCAGTTCCAAATTGGCAAAGAACGCGTAGAGCGCTGCTTTGGTGTGGCCTTCCAAGGGTGCAACTATTGCGCAACGCCGAGCTCCGTACTTATTCTCAAGAAGCATTGTCACTTCAGTGAGTTGTTCAGTGAGCCGACGTACTTCTGTTACGTCAACTTCTTCAAAGGACACGTGACGGTGATCGGTAAGAATATCCATACCCTTTTTCCAGTGCTTGTTTAATGTGATCTGCTTGATCATCTATATTGTCGTCAACGGAATAGCTGCCGGATGTCTTTAAGAGGAGACGCCCCTTGCTCGATTCATCAATTATCTCAAAGTTCATGGTATCTGCATTTCTTCTAGTGTTCGAACATCTTTATATATTTATTCTACAAATTAGTGAAACTATACGTTTAGCAAAATAGCTCATGTATTTACATCCCTGTAAGCATGAACCTGATTTATGAGAAGCATATCCATCAAATGATGGTATATCAATTTGGCAAGGTGTAGTTGATAGCGGTATAATACTTTAGTAGAAACTAAAATCAAGAGGAATAATAATAAACCTCGACTGTCAAGTAATTGTCAAGTAAGCAAATCAAAACAGGCCAAAACGGGGAGTCACGAGCTACGCGTTGTGAGTTGTGAGTAGTGAGTTGTGAGTTACAGGTTGCCCATTATAAGGAGTTCGGAGTAAGGAGTTGTGAGGTGCTAGTTCGGAGTAAGGAGTGGTAAGACGATTTGAAAGTATTTGGCGGAAATGCCAATCCTGGCATTTCCGCTAAATACATACTAAAGCACCTCGCAACTCCTTACTCCGAACTCCGAACTAGCCTCTCTCCTGAATTCTTAAATTCTTTTAACCGTGTGTATCTGTTTAAATCTGTGGTCAATGTTTTCTCTTTGCGCACTTTTGTTTAGTGACATATACAGTAGTTTTGTACCAGAAATCAGACAAATTGTCACAATTCAGCCAATATATTTGTATTTTTGGCAATATTTGTTCAAAAAGAGGCTTATCTATAAGAGTCGAACCTGTATGAATTTAAAAACTTTTTGTAATATTATTAGTGGCAGAATGTGCCAGTATTTGTGCTGCTTCGAGTATCATGCTGTTCATTCATATACAATATGTATATTATGAAAAATTTGATCATATCACATGTTGGTGTTTTGCTGACTTTGAATTTTTTATCGAATTGCTTCTGCAACAGAAAATCAAGGGATAATACGAATGGCTTCAATTAACATTAATGAGAATCACTGATTAATGATTACAAACGGCATGTAGCTTGCGATTTAAAACCGTCCCACTGAAGAAAACTTGCCTAACTGCATGTCAGTAACCGGCCTTAATTGGCCCCGTTATTAAAGGCATGCTAATAAACCATTAGTTTCAATGTCACATGAATGGTATTAATCTGCACAAATAAGTAGTCTGCCATTCTAATTATTTTTGGAGGGGCAAAGTTATGAAAAACAGAAAAATTGTATTTATAATGTTTATCAGTATATTTGCAATTACGGTTATGCAATCTTATTTGTGGGCAGGAGAACCGAGCGTACTTGTAAAAAAGGTTATTCTTAATGAATATTCTTTAGATAAAATTGAAGATGTTCGTGAAAGAAGAGCTAAGCAGTGGGAAGTGATTTCACCTTCTTTAAACTTTGAGATTATATCACAGAGGGTCATGGGGGAGTACTGGGATAAATGTCTCTATGAGCAGAAAAGTGGGTTTGTGGAATTGTTTACCGATCATCTTAGAAACTCTTACATCAATAAGACGAGACCTATCTTTGGAAAGAGGATTGTTTCACTAAGGGAGAAACGATTCGATGATTTCGCCAAAGTGGAGACGACTCTTCTAGTGCAGTCCGGTAGAGAGGTTTCGACGGATTTCTATCTGTTCTATGAAAATGGGGAATGGAAGATCTGTGATCTGGTTGTTGAAGGAGTGAGCCTGGTAAATAATTACCATAGTCAGATTGTTAATACTTTAGATAGGACATCCTATGACGAATTAATGTCCACGATAAAGAACAAACAAGCTGAGAGGTATCGTTCCGCTGAAGGAAGTATCCTTGTGTCGGGCCAGTCAGTTGAATTAATTGAATAGCTGGATCACAAGGCAAATTGCAACTGGTTTTATAAAGGGCATTAGCAGTCAATCTGCTGTGCCCTTTTTTTATTGTAAGAAGTCTGACTGTTTTTTATCATAAATTGCTTAATAATTAGTGCCGTATGTTATGGATGATACAAAAATATTACTGGATTTATTTCCACTCAACTCTGTAGTCTTTCCACATCAGAAGCTGTCACTGAAAATATTTGAACCAAGGTATCTCAAATTAATAGAGACATGTCATAGTGAGGCGCGCTCTTTTGGTGTCTGTCTGATTAGAGAGGGGAGGGAGGTTGGGGCACCGGCAATACCTTTTGAGATCGGGACTTCAGTAGCTATCCGAGAGTTTGTCAAGGTATCTGATAATTTATTTAACATAGCAGTCCAGGGTGAAAAACGGTTTAGAATAAAACACATTATTCATGAACAACCACATATAATGTTGGAAATAGAGTGGTTGGATAGTGAGGTTCCAAACTATCCCGGTGACTACTCCATATTGCGTAATATATTAATAGATTTTGTAAAAGACAGTAGTGAAATCCCGGATGATGACAATGAGTTGTTTGGTATGCTTGGCGAGCTGGTATCGGCATTTCCCGGAGAGAAGCAGAGAATTCTTGAATTGCCGGCTGAGAAGGTTGTTCCTGCCTTAACAAGGTTTCTGGAATCTATTTAGTTATTGTATGAAAACTAAATAAAAAATTGTTGTAAAATGGATTTTTTAAAAGATAATAGATTTTAAATTATTGTATCTGCAGACACCTGCCACCTGGTAAAAGAGAGTTGGTAGTAGTTTCGGCAGGTAGTGGCTTTGAGTATTGTTTAATTTTTTCAACATGCTGTTTAGATATAATTATCATGAGATAGGAGTATAAGGCGGTGTCTGATTCGATTATTGAAAAGATTTCTGAGCTGAAGAAGAAGCATAATGCTGTTATTCTGGCACACAATTACCAACGTGGTGAAATTCAGGATGTTGCAGATTTTGTTGGTGACTCTCTGGGCTTGTCTCAGCAGGCGGCAAGGACTGATGCAGATCTGATAGTCTTTTGCGGTGTGCATTTTATGGCAGAGACTGCGGCCCTGTTGTCTCCTGATAAGACTGTTATCATGCCTGATGAACATGCAGG